>JAHIVP010000001.1 GCA_018816335.1 Nanobdellota archaeon
ATGACATTTAAGCTAGAGATGCCTGTACCTTGTTATGGTAACTACGACGGATCAGACGCTGTCCAAATTTGGGGAGAAGCTATCTAAATAGTAATTTATTTTATTTTATTTTTTTATTTTTTTTATGTTCGAAACAACCCTTGCGGGGAAGCGCACGGAAATAAAATTTCCGGCGCCACAAAATCCCAAGACGCGCCTACGCGCGATCAATATGAGGATTTTGTAGGAAGAGGTGTTCTTACTTTAGTAAGTAAATAGGAGAAAATTATAATATAAAAATGCCAGAAGAAAAAGCTACAGATGAAGGAGAAGCAAGTTATGTTCAATTAGAGTTAGTCTGGAATAAATATATGTCAGCTAAAACAGTATATGATGCTAATGGGGTAATATCTAATGTTGTTCCTGAAGATGGGAAAACAGTAAGGGTCAGATGGGGGGATGGTTCAGAAACTAGGGAAGAATTTGTTGGAAGAGAAGTTATACATCATGCTGATACAAGTGGCAGACCTATCCCTATGACAGGAAGAGGAATTTTGGGGGCTGTTAAAGTAACCCACAGAGGTGGGCAAGTTGTATTAGAAAGTTTAGATGGATTGGAAGTTGATGAGAGAGATATTAAAGAAAGAGACGAATCAAGATATTCATAATATATAAGAAAAATGGCAAGAGAAGAAACACAAATAGATGCACCGAGATTTGATAAATGTATTCCTAATGAGGTGATTATCAGGGGGAGATTGGGAAATGTTGATGAGGCAGGAAAAGTAAGTTATGATATCCAAGATGGACAGGTTGTTTATAGGAGTCCTACAACAAAATTAATAGAACCTATTGTTAGATTAGCTGATGATGAATTTTTTGCGCCTGAAGAACTGGAAAGATCTTGTGAAGGGCAGGAACATATGTTATTATCACGAAGAGCTGTGGATGGGAGAGAATTTGTATTTGATTTTAAACGATTTGATAACAAACATTGGGTTGAAATAGAGCCTACTGGAGATCCTGATGATTTTGTCAGAATGTATAGTAAAACTGGATGTTTTGATGGGGGTATGGAAGTTGGTTATCATGATCCTTCTGGATTTTTTGAATCTTGGCCTAGTAGATTAAGAAAACAAAAGAGAGATGCGAGGAATTTTATGATTAAAGCAGGGGCTGTGGCTGTAGCAGTAGGAACAGCAGCATATTTTATATTTAGGTAATTTAAAAATGATAAAGAAAAAAATATTAGGAATTGGAATGGTTTTGCTAGTGGTAATGATGAGTAGTTTTGTTATGGCAGGGGAACCTTTTAATTTGTGTTGGAATAAAGGACAGACTGTTGAGTGGAGTTTGTGTGATGATGATTATTCTGATTTAACTTGTACTGGTTATATGTGTAATTCTTGTGCTCATTATAGGGATGGTGATGGGGTTTTGTGTCCTGCTAATCCTAATTATTGTAATCAACAAAGTTCTGATTGTGTTTGGTTTGGTGGGCCTAGAGATGAGACTGTTCCTAATATTTATTTAACTAAACCTCAAGATGGTGGGTTTTATCAAGTTGATAAAGTTGATGTTGAGATTGATTCAAATGAAGTTGTTTATTGGTATTACAAAGTTCATGATAGTGTTGATGAGAAGTGGGTGAAGATTTGTGGAAAGACAACTCATTGTGTTAAGTCTATATATTTAGAAGAAGGAGATAATGCTGTGGAGTTTAAAGCAACTGATGAAACAGGAAATTCTAATTATACTGATATTGTTTATTTTGTTATTGATTCTAAAGCTCCGAGTATTAAGAAGTTTTTGCCAACAAAGGGTTTTGCAAATGGTGAGTTTTATGTTGAGTTTGATGAAGGTAGTGCTGTTGAGATGAAGATGTTTATTCAGAATATTGGAGAGATTGTTGCAGCTGCTGTTCCTGAAGAAGTTATTTTAGATTTGAGTTTGTGTGAGATGGGAAAAAGATATATGGAGTGTAATTTTAATGTTAATTTAGGAGGGTATGATCCTGGGGAGGTGGAGGTTTGGGTTACATTAGAAGATATTGTTGGAAGTATTGCTGAATCAAAACACAATAAACTTGATGTTGATATGAGTGCTCCTAGAATTTTAACTCCTGTTGGTGAGATAATTGAAGAGATTGATGGGAAGTATGTTTATTTTAATTTTGAAGTTGAAGAGACAAACTTAGATGAGGTTGGTTATACTTATATGGATGGAGATAAATTAAAAACAAAAAAATTATGTACTAAATTAAATGATGAAAATAGGTGTATTAAGAAAGTTAGTTTTAAGGATGGTGAGCATGAGATTACTATTTATGTTGAGGATGAAGCTGGAAGTGGTTTAGCTGAACCTGTTGTTTTGAATTTTTTTAGTGATTCTAAGAAACCTAAGATAAAGAAGATTACTCCAAAGAGTGGATTAACAAATGGAGAGTTTTATGTTGAGATTCAGGAAGAAAATCCTGTTGAATTAATTTTCAAATATAGAACTACTGGATTTTTAGGATTTATAGGAAATGGTGATACTCATGAAGAGATTGTTGATTTAGATAATGATTGTGTTTTTATTAAAGGCAAGAGTGATAAGAGAGGTTGTGTTGTTGATATTAATGCTGAGTTGATTGCTTTAGGATATGATGAGGAAGAGATTGAGGTTTGGGCTTATTTGAAAGATAGGGCTGACCAGGAAGTTGAATCTAAAAAATATGATTTAGATGTTGATATCTCTCCACCAGTGATTATGAATCCTGGAGCTTGGTTTAGAGTTGAAGGAAATTATGCTTATTTTGAAATTCAAATAACTGAAGAGAATTTCGATGAGGTTTTATATTTAGATTATAAAGGAAATTACAGAAGGTTGTGTTCTAGATTAGATGATGGTTTGTGTGAGAAGAAAAAAGGTTTGAGATACCTTCCTGAGGGGCAGGTTGAGATTTTAGTTTTAGATGATGCTGGGAATTTTGTTGAGGGGTTTTTTGATGTATAAAAATATTTAAACCCTAAATTGATTCTAAAAATATGGCAGTCAAAATTATTAACTATGATCTTCAAGCTGTAGAAGAACAAATAAGAAGACAAGAAGATAGGGCTCTAGCTGAAGATGCGAAAATTAGAAGATCTGGTTTGGTTCCACATTGGGAACCTATCGGGGTGGGTAGAATGACTATTCATGCTGCTTTTCAAAAGGCCTCAAGTGATGCTCAATATGCAAGAAGAATAGCAGAGAAACATGCGAGAGAAGATGGTTTTCCAGATGCTGCTATAGGTGAAGGACATAGAGCAGCTGAAATAGAATTCAAAGCTTCAATGAGAACTTCGGGTTATGATGAGTTTTGAGATCCTTTGTGATTCTAAAAATTAATTAAATTAAGGAATCCTTTTGCTGTCTGTCTCTTTGTTGTCTGTCTCTTTCTTCTATATCTTGTTGGCTTCCTGCTACAAATCCTGCATGAAAAGCCTTGCTTCCATAATCAATTCCTGTGAAGATGGGCACTCTTAATTTAGAACCGTGAGGGCGATCTTCATTATAAGAATCTAGTCCTCCCAATCGAAGCCCTGCTTGGAAATCATATCCTTCTTGCCTTCTTGCTTCAACTGATTCTGGGGGAAATCTATGTACCATAAAAAAAGTTGTATTAGGGTGTATTTAAGTTTTTTGATATTTAATTATTATTTAATCTTGCTGCTACTTCTGGACTTGGAGATAATCTAATTATATACCTTTTTCCATCATCCTCTACAACAAGATTACCTAACTGAGTTCTACACCATCCACATCTTAAAGCAAATCCATTAAGAACCATTGGATCATCTGTTTTTAATGTATTTCTCCCTTTACATAAACATGTAAATCTCAAACGATATCTAATCACTTCTTGGGGTGATGCTCCATAATCATCATTTCCTGGATTTGTTAATTGTGTCATGTGAATAAATTAATATTATGTTTTATAAATATTGTTGTGAACTATAACTCTTTATCAAATGAAGGATAAAGGAAGTAGAGATTCTAGGATATAAATTTTTAAAAGTATAATTAATATATTGAAACATGGAAAAACAATTAATGTTTGATTTTGATGGTGCACCTAAACCAGATTTAGTAAGAAAAGTTTTTGTTATTAGGCATGGGGATTATAAAAGAGCAACTGGGGATTTGAAATCTTCTGGGGTTAGATTTACTGAGAGGCTAGCTAGAAAGATGCAAGAAGTTGTGGGAGAGATTCGAGAGGGGTTTTATTTGTGGTCTTCTAGTGCTCCAAGATGTAGACAAACAGCAGATATAATTGCTGATGTTTTTGGAATAGATGATGTTGAAGAAGATAAAAGATTACAGACAGGAGGAAATGTTTTACCTCGTGGAACTTTGGAATTAATTGATGAAAGATTTGAAGCAAAAAGAGGAGAAGTGGAAATTTTTGGGGTTTGTACTCATTATGAGATTGTTGGAGCTTATCCTAATCATTTTGTAAAAAAATATTTTGATACAGATACTAGATTTAATAGACCACATTATTGTGAAGCTGTTTGTATTGATGTGGGGAGTGGGGAGGGGAGGTTGTTGACTGGTTAGTTTTTTAAAAGTATAATTAGTATGTTGAAACATGGAAGAATATCAAAAAGAAAGGGCTTTGAGATTAAATAAATTATCTTTGTATATATGTGAAAGAAATTGGGAGTTATTAGGAATAATATATGAAGATGAGGTGGAGGAAATTCCTGATTCTAGATTAATGAGATTTTATGTTGAGAGAATAAAAACAACATTGAGGAGGTTTTCTTGTTATAGTCAAAATAATCTAGGTGAGTTGTTAATCGATGAGGATGTTGGGAGAGATTTATTTGAGTTTGGGATGTTTGGATGGATTCCTGAAGAATTTGTGGATGAGCATGATGAAGATGGAGTTTGGAATCTTGGTGGAGATAATTTAACTATGACTGGGAGGGGGAGGAGGGTTTTAAGGAAGTATAAGAGGATTGTGGGGGTTAGGTGATGTTTAGATTTAGTTCTGGGTTAGTTGGGGGAGGGTTGTGATGTTTTTATTGTCGTTGGGGGTGGAGGTGGTTTGAGGGGGTAGGGGTTGGTTGGTGATGGGGAGTGGTTGGTTTGGGTTAGGTGATATTTTTACCCCTATAAATTGATGAAAATTAGGAGATAGACTTAAATAAACTATTTCTTTTCATTAACATATAGTAGTGAAAGGAGGTAAAATAATTAATGAAAATTTATTTATTGGGGATGGTTTTTCTAATGTTAGTTCTTCCTTTGGCATCTGCTGGTTTAACTGTTAGTGTTCCTGGGGAAGGAGTAGTTTATGATTCAAAATCCTTAACAGTAAGTTTATCTTATGATAGTAGTGCTAAGTTTTATTATTCTGATAATACAAATCCAGGTAGATGGAGAAAGTTATGTAGTAGATATGATTTAAGTTGTGAGAAAAAGATTCGAGTTAAAGAGGGAAATAATAGTCTTGCATTTAAAGCTGTAAATACAACTGGGCAGACAAGTGATGTGACTATTGTTAATTTTAGTGTTGATAGTAAAAAACCTAGAATATCGACAAGATATCCAAGAGCTAATTCTCTTGTAAATAATAATACATTGTTTAGTGTAGAATATACTGAAGATAATTTAAGAAATGTTACTTTATTTTATGGAGAAAATATTTCTACAAAAACTAATTGTGAGAGTGGGAGACATAAAACTTGTGAATTTGATGTTGATTTAACTGGTTATAATGGACAAGATATTTTCTATTGGTTTGTTGTGTCAGATAATTCTAGTGTTGTGATATCTAGAAAAACAAAGATAAGTGTGGATACAACTGCTCCAGATATAACAAACTCTATGACAACTGTTGCAAGTGGTGATGGGACTGCTGCAGGAAAAAGAGTTGAGATTTTAGTTGATGTTAATGAAGCTAATTTTAAAGATATTAAATATACTGATTCAAATTTATGTGGATTAGCATTTAGTAGAGTTAAAACTTTATGTAACAAATTAAAAGTTGGAAGATGTATTAAGACGCAGAGGTTTTGTACTGGAGATCATGTATTAACATTAGTTGCTAGAGATAAAGCAGGGAATGAAGTTACACAAGATTTAGGTTTGTTTAATGTTCCTGTTTAATTTTATTTAATTTTTAATTTTTAATTTTTATTTTTTGTTGTTGGTAGTTGGAATGAGGGAGGGTGGTGGGTGGGTTTATTTTTGTCGAGGGGTGGTGGGTGGGTTTATTTTTGTTGAGGGGTGGTGGGTGGGTTTATTTTTGTTGAGGGGTGTGGGGGTGGTGGTTTAGGTTGTGATGTTCTTATTTGTTGAGGGGTGGTGGGAGTTTTATAGGTTTAGTTTTGTTGAGGGGTGGTGGGTGGGTTTATTTTTGTTGAGGGGTGGTGGGGGTGGTGGTTTAGGTTGTGATTTTCTTATTTGTCGAGGGGTGGTGGGGTGGTTTTCTTTTTTCTTTTTAGATTTACCAAACTTATTGTATAGAATAATTGTTAATATGATAAAAAATATTGCTGTTGCTGCATAAAATATAAAATTTGTTTGGGGTTCTGGAAAAAAGAATAAGACTATTAGTCCTAAGATTAGAGATACAATC
>JAHIVP010000021.1 GCA_018816335.1 Nanobdellota archaeon
ATCAACATTTCCTCCAACTGTTCCACCAGTTCCCCAAGCAAAAACTCCAGGCATAACTGTTAACAACATAGACACCATCACTAAAAGTGATAAAATCTTTTTCATATTAAAAAACCTCCTTTCAGCTCTGTAAAAAATTTGTCAATACAGCAAGAATTCTTAAAGAATTTTTGTCTGCCCTCAAACCTCCGATAATTACTTGAGGTTTGTAGGTATTTATTTTGACTTTGATTTGTTTGTTTTTTATCCATCTTTTTGCACCTTGCAAATTGCGTGTTACTTTATAGTTACATTCACAATAGAAATCATCCCACAATACTATTTAAAGAAAATTGTCATCTATAATATAAATTTTTTTGTTAGATTGAAGTAACAACATCTCTATTTCTTCACACCTCCTATCAACAAAACCAAATAAGAAACCCCCCCCCCCCTCCAACAACCAAACAAAACATCACAACAACCACCACCTCCCAACTCCACCTCACCACAAAATTAATAACTCAAAGCAGGACTATCTTCTTTAATACAAGGGATAGTAATATTAGCTGTATCATTCCCAGAATCAGTTGTTATCTTGATTTGTATCGCTGCCATGTTTCTAAAATTAATTATCTCAGCTTTTAGTTCTTTTATATTAGTTAACTCAATCATCTTTGCAAGAAGTTTAGAAAAAACCCCAGAAGCCTCAAAAATTTCTATTGCAACTAGATTCTCACTCTCATCAAAATCAAATACAAAATTCCCAATTTCAACAGCCCCTTTTGATTTAGCCCCATCTAAATAAATAAACAAATCATCATTCTCCTCATCATAATCAAATTTAAAATCTCTCATTATTTCTTAATTGCTTTTTGCCAATCTCTATTTATAATAATTATAGTAACTATAATAACTTTTCTGTTTATAACTAATACATATTTATGACAATATTTTTCTGAGTAAGCAAAATAACATCCATATTTTTCTTCATTTAATTTATCAGCTTTTTGTTCTTCAACATAAACTAGTTTATCTGGATTAATTATGTTATTTCTAATTTCTTCTAAATCAATCTCTCTAAGAATCGCCCTAACCTCTGCATGGTCAGTTATAATTATATCTTCTTTTCTATAACTTCTTAATTTTATTCTGAAATTTTCTAAATCCATATTTACATATTGTTCTTTTTATATATAAATTTATAGAACCTCCCCACGACAAACAAAACATCACAACCCCACCCCCCCAATATAGAAAATAATAAATACTAATTACTATAATATCTATAATGAAATACAATAAAGAAAAAAGAGAAATAATATCAGATAAAGAAATAAGTGAATTAGATAAATTTGTACTTGAATTCATAACTATTTTAGAAAAGCATATAGATTATGTAATCATATCAGGGTATATTTCAATTCTATTAGGAAGAGCAAGAGCCACAGAAGATGTTGATGTATTCATCAAAAAAATTTCCTTAGAAAAATTTTCAGAATTTTATGAGGATGTAAAAAGAGCTGGCTTCTGGTGTTTAAATGCAGAAAAAACAAAAGAAGTTTTCTCATATATAGAAGATGGTTTAGCAATTAGATTTGCAAAACAAGGACAAGCAATCCCAAATTTTGAAGTAAAATTCCCAAAAAGACAAATTGATGAAGGAACATTCGAAGATTTTATAACAGTAATTCTTTCCCAAGGAAAAATAAAGATATCCTCTCTAGAACGTCAAATTGCATTTAAAAGATATTATCTTAAATCTGATAAAGATATTGAAGATGCTGTCCACATAGAAGAACTATTTAAAGAAGATATAGATTATGATAAAATTAATAAACTTAAACAGATTGTAGAAACTATAGAAGACTAAATGAAAAGAAAATTCCTAAAACCAGGAAAAAACAACAAAGAAGATAGAATTAACTTCATAAAATTCTGGGTTCAATATATAAAAACTCACTCAGATAAAGAATGGAGTAGACAACAAAATATAGTTATTAATTCTCAGATTAAATCATAACCTACTTCCCCCCAACTCCACCCTTAGCCACCACCTCCTCAGCATCCCTTTCCTCAGAACTCTTAAACAACTGAACAATCAAATACAAAAATCTCATTATAACTTCAAGAGCTGAAATAAAAACTAAAAATATAATTATATGAGTCAACATCGAGGGTATCTCATTAAATCTTTCAACTAATCTTGGAAAACTAAAAAAGCTAGGGTCTAATAAAAATATAGCTAACACTGTAAACGGAAACATCTTTGCTAAATCCTTAGCCAAGTCTCCACCAATATAACTTGAAATTCTAATCGCAGCAATCATCGCAGCAGCAATCAAAAGAATTTGCTGAACACTCTGATTCTTAGACAAAACCAACAAAAACATACTCAACACAGCAAACCAAAAAATTACAATCAACGGAATTATAATTACATACTCTAATATATATAAAAGCGAAGCAAGAAACTTATTCCAACCAGGATGAGCAGTCTTATTAAACTGATTCAAATTCAACTCCAACAAATTCCTCCTCGCTGAAAACTTATAAAACTTCCAAATAAAAACAGCATAAACAACAATTAATATAGTATACACAAGTAAATTAATTACAACTCTTTGCTCTTCAGGAACTACACTAACTATCTCATCATAGTAAGGTATAATTCCTCCTGTATCATTCACCATCTTTTATAATATAATATAATATCTATCTTTTTAAATATTCTCAAACTCTCATCCCTTCTTTAGGCCTTGATTTAAAAAAACTAATAACAATAAAAACAAAAACAACTAATAATATTCCTAACACAACCCACAACACAATCATACTATTAAATCCTCCAACACCTTCAAGCTCTTTAATTTCAATATCAGCTTTTTCTCCATTAATAACATCATTAACTTTCAACTGAACTTTTTGTCCATCTACTTCAATAGTTTTTGTCTCACCTTTTCTAACAGCAGCAAAAACAGGCTCAGAATAAATTTCAAAATTCACAACATCTCCTTCAATTGAACCAACCTTAACTCTATGAATCTCTCCATTAATTTCCATCTCAACATATTGATTAATTTCTATAACCCATCCATAAACCCGAGGCTGATTTTCCCAACCATAACTTCCACCACCTACAGCAGAACTAACTCCAGAATATTGATACACCACATTCTTATATCTCTCTATATTATTATAAGCATTCAAAGCATCAACTCTTCCAGCCCCATATTCATTAGGATTTTCATTTCCTCTTCTATAAGCACTATTCATTAAAATATTTTTAACTTGCTGATTAGTCAAACTCTTATCAGCTTGTTTTAATAAAGCAACAACACCAGCAACCATTGGAGTTGCCATTGAAGTTCCAGAAGCAAGAACATAACTTCCATCATAAGTTAAACACAATCCTTCTCCACTTCCCATAGAAGTTCCCTGAACCATTGTCGAACAAATTCCAACACCAGGAGCAACAATATCAGGCTTAATTAAAACCTCACTTCCAATTCTAACAGGACCTCTTGAACTAAAACTTGCAATATAATCATTCTTATCAACAGCTCCAACAGTTATAACTTTTCTAGCAGTTCCAGGACTTCTAATAGCAGATACTCCTCTCTCACCTTCATTACCTGCAGCAACAACAACAATAATTCCAGCATCAATAGCTTTTTCAGCTGCCTTGCTCAAAGCATCATCAGGCCCACATAAAAAAGTATAACCATAATCACAAGGCCAACCCAAACTCATACTAACAACATCAATATGATCAGATGTTCTTCCATCTCTATTAGGGTCAGCAGCTCTTTCTAAAGCAGATATAATCCCACTTTGATCTCCTCCACCCTGACTATCTAAAACTTTGTAAGCATACAAATCAGCATCAGGAGCAACACCTTTTAATCTACCATTAGCACCAATAACCCCAGCACAATGAGTCCCATGCCCACCATCATCTATTGGATCATTATCATAATTAATAAAATCATAACCTCCTTTAACTTTACAACTAGGTCCTATACACCCTCCTAAATCAGGATGTCTATAATAAATTCCAGTATCAATTATACCAACACTAATTCCTTTTCCTGTCAATCCTCCAGAACTTCCAGGCCTACTTAATCCAGAAGCAGGCCCACTTGTCAATCTCCAATGATCCCCTCCTGTAATTCCAGGAGCATCCCAATAATACCACTGATTATTATTTTCATCAAAAGCATAATCACTATCTACATAATGTATCTTATAAATATCCATAACTCCTGCACCATTATGCCAAATATGTCCCTTACACCAATTATTCCCAGGATAATTCCAACCACAATCAGGATAATTTCCAGAAACCTGCAAATTCCAAACATCATCAGCATTAATAATCCCAACACTATCTTGCATCACAGCATAAACTCTTCCATTCGGAACAACACTCTTAACACCTTTTATCTTCTTTATCTGCTCAGCTTCTTCTGCAGAAATATCTAAAGCAACTCCATTAAAAACATTTGAATACCTACCTAAAACTTTAACTTTTGATTTAGTCTCAGGATAATTATGTTCTCGAATCATCTTAATAATTTTATTACTCCCACACTTATTATCTTTATACAATCCTTGAACATCAAAAGAATCAGTGTTCCATAAGAAAACACTATCAATTCCTCCTATCCCCAAAGCCTTAATCATTGCAGCATAATAATTTTCTCTTAAATCAACATTTTTCTTAACTCCCCACGGATCTTCTTTTCCTCCACATTTTGCATAACTAATTTCTTTCCACGGACACTCATTAGGATTATTACAATTCTTATCCCTCCCCCCTCCTAACCCAAACTCTCCAAACTTAATTGCTGCTTGATTAGGAAAATTAACACCATTAGCTTCAAACTTTTTCTTATACTGAGTTATATGTTCAAAAAATTCCTCACCTTTAGGATTTGAACTCACAGGAGTATAATCACTAAAACCAATAAACTCAACCAAACTTAACAACTTTTCAAAATCATCCTTATCATGTTTATTATCATATTTCCCATCAAACCAGTGCTCATCTAAATAATCACCTTCATGCCCAGATAATTTATTCCAATTAGTATTAATCCCAACCCTCACATCTTTCATATTAGAAAATCTATTTTTATAATCCTCAATTAAACCAACCCAATCAAAACTATAATCATACAATGATGCTCCCATTTCTCCTTGCATTGCAAAATCAACTTGAGCATCTTTAGGAAGAGCCTTAACAATAAATGAAATAGGGTCTAAGAAAATATCTTCATAACTATAACCCTCAATCTCAGGATAATTTGCAACAGGACTAAAAACATAACTATTTCTCCACCAACTATCTGTCCCACTACTCTTTGGATGAGGATCTAAATGAGGTGTAATTGAAATAGCCATATTCTCATTATAAGCAAACTTAACACAATCTTCAAAACCAACATAATACTCTCTAATCAAACTAGCATCAACTGGATATTCTTTACCATTCCCATTCCCATCAAACTTCAAATAATAATATCTTTCAACCTGATTACCATTCCCAACCATAGCATAAACAGTCGGAATCAAATTAACAGCATTTGAACCCTTTTCTTTTGCTTTTTTAATATTATCTTTACACTTACTCAAATCATCATTATTAAAAATCAAAATCGTACTTCCAATAAATTTACTTTTCTTTTCATAAACAAAAGGATTAATTGGATTAGGAGTTTCTGGTGTTTCTGGCGTTGTTGTATCATTATCACTTGGAGGAACACTAGGATTCACATCCCCTCCACCAATATTTGTATCACCATCCCTCCCACTTCCACTATCATCCCCTCCTCCTGAATCATCTCCACCACCTCCAGCAACAGGAGGATAAACAATATTACTAACACCATTATAATCAGCAATCTCTTTTATAATTTCTTTATCATGACAACCATAATTATTTTCTCTAATTCCCTGAACATCCCACGGACCTAATCCCCACAAATAAGCACTATCAATCACCCCAGTTTTCATTCCATCAACCAAAGCAGAATAATAATCTCTTCTTATATTCATATTATTTCCTTGCCAAGGATTTTTACTAGAAGAACAAATATCATATTCTAAAATACCATCATAAGGACAATTCAAAGGATTTTCTAAACACTTTCCTTCAGACCCCCCACCAATCCCAACCTCTGAAAATTTAATTGGCATTGAAACAGGAATACTAACACCATTTTTAGCAAACCTATCTTTAAACTTATTTACATAATCTACAAAATACTCTCCTTTAACCTCTCCAAAATTAATCCACTCATATGCACTAAACCCAATCACATCAGCAGAATTAATCAACTTCTGAAACTCTTCTTTATCATGACTTGGCCAGTGAGCTTTAAACCAATTACAATCAGACTCTCCATCTTGTTGATTATAATTTAAATTAACTCCAACTCTAATATTTTTTTTACCACTCAACTCTATCTGATAATTTTCCATAACATCTCTCCACTCTTTAGAATAATCAAACAAAGTTCCTCCCATCTCACCCTGCATTCCAAAATCAGCTCTAATATCACTAGGCATATTTTTCAAAACTTTAGCCATTGGCTCTAACAAAACATCTTTATAAGAAAAACCATCATACTTTTCTATTGGATTAAAAACATAACTATTTCTCCAAACAGGGTCAATAGCACTATCACTTGACCAATCTAAATGAGGTGTAATAGAGATATACAAATCATTATCATAAGCTTCTTTAACACAATTATACATCAAGGTATACATCTTATCAATCTGGCTCTGTTTAATTGGATCATCAAAACCATTATCTAATGCAACATTATTATCATTTCTAAATCTCTTTAACCTATAACCATCAACTTGCTTTCCAGAAACAAGCTTAGCATCTAATGTAGGTACAAACCCAACAGCTGTTGCCCCACTTTCAACAGCTCTCTTAATCAACTCAGGACAAATCTCCATTTCTTCTAAACTAAACAAAGGTATAGCAGTTCCAATAAAAGCTTCATTATTTTTTAAAGTACTATAATCAAAATTAATTTGCTGCCTACAATTCCAATCATCTCCATCACTTCCAGGATTAGAAGGATTATAAGATGGATTAAAACTAGGATTAAATGACGGATTTTGCGACGGATTAAAACTAGGATTATAATTTTCCTGTTCTTGCTTTCCTAAAACATCTTCAATCTCATCCATCATTCTCTCTTCCTCCTCAACCTGCTCTTCTAAAAACTCTTCTAAATCTCCAACAATATCTTCTTTAATCTCTTCTTGTTTTTCAGGAGGAATACTAAACTCTCCAAAAAATTCATCAACTATTTCTTCATCTCCACAAATATCTTCACATTCATCACCTTCTCCTAAAACTCCATCAGCAGGAGGACATTTTTCTAAAAAATTATCAAAATAAGATTTCAAATCATTAGGATTAGCTTCAAAAGTTGTTTGCCATATAACAACCACCCCTGTCTCAGTTAATACACACTTACAAGAAAACATACTTCCCAATTCAGTATATAATCCCTTACATATTGTTGTTCCTCTAACACCATTATCTCCCATTGTCTGAACATATTCTGACTTAATACATTTATTTGTTTTATAATTACAAGAATATCCTTCACTACAATCTCCATGACTATCACAATCACAATCTTCCCCAACACACCCTCCCTTTTTCTCCACAAAAAATTCACTTTCTAAATAATTCTCAATAGCCTCTTCTCCAATATATTTATTTCTATCAACTAAAGTATCTCCTTCAAACTCAATTATATAACCATTAGGTTCTGCTTCATAATCAATATTATAATTTATAATTTCATCTTCTTCTTCCATAACTCCTACATCATCTTCAAATTCTTCCTCTTCCTCAACCCCGTCCTTAAGAGCAAACGCTTGCAAGAAATTTGAATATGTTAATATTGAACTAGCAATCACACTGTCACTTCCCATAACTTTATCTCTATCTTCTTCAGCAACACTCATACAATAACAATAACTATATTTTGTCAAAGCCTCAAATCCAGATTCAGCTCTAATCCAAGCATAATAATAATTTGGTTCTCCAACTAATTCTCTACATTTTGCTTCCCAATCAACTAAAAGAATATCACCATCTAAATCCTCATAATTATTTTTACAATCAGGATCATTAATAGGATCTTTACACCACCAACCACAATAAGCAGCTTTTGCTTTAGCAATTCCAGGAACATCAACAATATAACAATCTTTTTCCCCATCTGATTTTGCTTTACCCATTCCTTTAGGATTAATTATACAAAAATCTCCTTCACTTGCCCCAGCCCTATCACACATTTTTCCTATATCAACTTCATAATCCCCACTACTTCCTTTACATACACATTTACAATCAGGCAAAGAACAAACACCAGAATTACACTCTCCCCATAATTTATTTTTATAATAATTATTAGGCTCATTTGGATTAGAAGTAGCAGGCCCAAAACCCCAACAATCCACAACACCATCACTTGAACCATAATCCTGATTTTTATTATTTCCAGATTCAAAATAATCAACAATATTTCCTCTACTATCTATAGGTCCAAAACTCCCATCATCTAATCTATTTGAAAACATCCCAGAATCTCCATCTCCATTTTCATCAAAACAACTTGAACACGACAATTTATTTTTATACTCTACACATTTTTCTCCAAAAGGATAAGCAGAACAAGCAACATCCATCTCATCTAAAAATTCCTGGCTTGGACAATCTCCTAACTCATTTAATCCAATCGGCTTCCAATCATCTGAATTTACACTCCACTTTTCATTAACATATCTCCCACTTCTATCTTCCCAATACCAATTTCCATCTGCTCCTTGCCAAGAACTAGCATCTCCTTTCTCAGGATCAAGTGGATTTTCACCTACCCATTTATCTCCTTGTTTAGTAAAACCATACTGATTAAAATAATCTTCAGGACTCATTCCAGAAACCTCATCATCATTTAAACTAGAAGGAAGTTCAGGAGATCTATCTTCAACAACTCTTCCTGTCAAATCAGAACTAATCATAAACATTGCTAAACCAACAATTACAATAAAAATAGCAATTAACCCAATCTCCCTCTTTTTCATAATATAAGTATAGAAATCAACTTTTTAAAGATTATTAAGATCGACGCGGGGGACACGCATTTACAATATTATGAAATTATTACAATATGCCCCGACATATTGTAAATGCGGGGGAAGGGAGCTCCCACATCCACTCGCCATAATATAGAATAATTCCACACCCCACTCGTGAATATGCTCGTCGAACCCCTGGGTTAAAATCCACCATAATTATATTGGTATCTTTGATACCAAAAATGCGGGGGAAGGGATTCGAACCCTCGTAAGCACTAAGCTACAGGATTGCTTATTATTAATAAACTTAAGTCCTGCCCGTTTGGCCACTCCGGCACCCCCGCATAAACTAAAGATAAATTGATAATTTATAAAAGTATTTATTTATAAATAATTGTGTAAGACTCTAACATATATCATGAACTAAAACCAAAAATTAGTAGTTTATTTAATTCACAATTAATTGGCTCTAAATTCTGCTTTGCTTGAATTTTCCGCGGATAAAACTTATTAATAACATAGTTAATTCTGTTGATTAATAATTTCTTATAAAAATTTGGCTATGACAAAGTCTGGACAAATTCCAATATGGATCTTTTTCTTGATTTTGCAAAAAGATCTATTAGAGATTTTATTCCTAAATCTCTTTATTGTTGCGAAGCAACCCATTTTATAGGGGAATTATGGGATGACAAATGTTATAAATCTATTTATTCAGGAATAACACTACATCTCCCACACCTCTTTCCATAAGCCCCCACCCCCATAGCACAACAATCTATCTCATAACCCACAACAGGTTTGCCCTCTGCACTTAAAACAACAGGAGCTATAGAAACAATATAATTATCATTTGAAATTACAGGATCAATATCAAAACTCTTCCTTTCTAAAGTACTAATTCCTTCATCAATACTTATAACATTATTATTCTCAGCATCTCCAAGAATAATTTTCATCCCAACCACACTCCCCTTTCCAGCATCTCTTTCAACAACTACTCCTGTAATATCTCTCCCTCCATTCACAACAACTGCTTGTATCTTCATATCAACAGTTAGCAAATCAGGAGCCAACTTATGCAAACTATCTCCTATAAAAGATTTATACAAATACCACACCAATATAATCGCTGCAATAGATATCAAGATAATCAAAACAGTTGTAACAACAGCACTTATCCCTCTTTTATTCATTATCATATCAAGAATAAGACATACTTAAATTTTTTTAAAAACCCAAACAATCCCTATAACCCATCATTCCACCATACTGAACCAACAACTCAGCTTTAGAAACTCTAGAATTAGAACCCATCTGCCCACTAACTCGAGCATCAGAAACAATATTACACAAATCCATCTGCCCAATCTGATTCACATAATCAGAATGAATCCAAATCTCCATATCAGCATCTTCTAATTTTTCCTCAACACTTCCTGTTGTTATATAATACACCTTATCAAAAACTCTATAATTTTCAGCCATATGATAAAAAGC
>JAHIVP010000022.1 GCA_018816335.1 Nanobdellota archaeon
CTCATAAACAAAAAATACCAACACACCTTTTTCGGAGCAGGCCTAGTTTTCATAGCAGCATCAGTGTCAAGTTTCAAAATTATATTCCTAGTTCTAGCAATAATATTCATTGTAATTAGTTTAGCAAAACCTATAGAAAACAAAAAAGTTAAAAAGAGGAAATAGTTATTAATAACATGAAAGCCATATACTGGATATTAAACATATTTTACATAATATTGCTTATTATCCTATTTACCCCTTTTATATATGGGGCAAGTTATGAAGGGGGAAATTTCTTTATTCTTTTAGGAAGTATAATAATCTTAGCAAACGTAATCATAAATTTTTATATATTAAAGAAAAATATCTCTCATACAAAAATCTCAAAAATAATCACTTGGGGATTTTTCATAATTCTAATGCTCATTATAGTAATCAACTTAATAATAAGTAAACCTATTCTCAATCAAGAGTTTCCTGGAGAGGCATATGGATTTTTTTGGGGATTTGTTATAATCGGAAGTGTATTAATAACAATGGGTTTATCTCTAATTCATTTAATATCAAATATTATATTAATCAAATCAAGAAAAAAATGAAAAACTGGATACAAAAAGCAATACATAGACCAGGAAAACTTCATACTGATTTAGGAATACCTAAAGATGATAAAATTCCAATCACTCTTTTAAATAAAATAATAAAAGCAAAAGAAGGAGATATAATTACAAACCCAACTACAAAAGGAAAAAAGAAAATTAAAGTAACAAGAAAATTAGAACAAAGAGCAATACTTGCTAAGAATTTGAAAAAATTACATTAAATTTAAATATAGATATTTACTACTATAAACATGGCAAAAAAAGAAGATAAACACAATGACAAACCAGAAGCTTATTTTATTCCAGGAGGAATAATCGCTGGAATTGGAATTGGACTATTAATAAATCAAGTTGCAGCATTCACTTTGATAGGTTTAGGTGCAGGATTTTTATTAATGGCAGTAATTGGGCTATCAAGAAAGCAATCAAAAAATAAAAAATGACATGCGAATTTTGTGAAAACATAATAGGAAACTTCAGCTCAGGTGGACAATTTGAAAGTTTTGTTTTAGGTGGAGCAATCGGAGCACTTATTGCACTTGGTTTAGTAGTAATATTATTATTAGGTATAGGCCTCTACATTTATCATTCAATAGCATGGTCTACAATTGCTAAAAAACTCAAATACAAACAACCATGGTTAGCATGGATACCTTTTGCTAATGTTGCAATGATTCTACAAATGGGAGGTTTTGGTTGGGGTTGGATATTTCTTCTATTAATCCCAATCTTAGGATGGATAGCTGTTTTTGTATTATTTATCATCTCTATGTGGAGAATATTTGATAAATTAAAACATCCAGGTTGGTTTAGTTTATCTGTAATAATTCCAGAAGTCGGAGGAATTTTATATCTAATTGCAATAGGTATTGTGGCTTGGTCGAGTAAGAAGAAGAAATAAAAATCTTTTAGTAATTTTATATCTCACTAAAAATAAAAATAAAACCACCCCCCCACCATTATCAATAAAAAATAAAAATAAGTCAATTCACTTCAAACACTACTTGTCCATGATTATCTAGTTGTCTCTTTGTCTCTACTACTGCTCGGGGATATCTTTGCCACATATCATCCATAATCCTTGAAATCTCTTGTTCACACAATCCATCATCACCATCAGAATCTTCATCATATCTGCGCGTAGGCGCAGTCTTAGATTCTGTGGCCCCAAAAATCCCTGATTTTTGAGGGTCTAAGCTATCTACAGAAATACTTATTTTAAGCTGTTTCTTCTTTTTTCGTCCAAACCTTAAAAACTTTTGTTTTTTAAGGTCCCAAAGACCTTTGGTCTTTGAGGATCTATTTAATAATTTCATTTTTTCACCTCTAATAAAAATAATCAAAAATCCTTTAAATACAAAATTATAAAACAAAATACATATCATATAACAATTTTATTTATAAACAAACCAACTTAAAAATAGTGATATGAAATTATAGAGTGGTGATAGCTATTTACAAAATTCTCTTTCCATTTTCAGCTTTTCTCTCAACATCTAATAAAATCACATCATCTCCCTGAACAACTCCCATAACCAAACATTCAGACATAAAATCAGCAATTTGTTTAGCAGGAAAATTTACAACAGCAATTATTTGTTTCCCAATTAATTCATCAACATCATACAATTTAGTAATTTGAGCAGAACTTTTTTTAATCCCTAACTCACCAAAATCAATCTCTAATTTATAAGCAGGTTTACTTGCTTTCTCAAATTTCTCAGCTTTCAAAACAGTTCCAACTCTCATATCTACTTTCTCAAAGTCTTCCCACGATATTTCTTCCATATTAAAATATAATTTCTATATATTTAACCCTTCCTCCTAATAACATCCCCAAACTCATCAACATCAGAATCCTCAACATACTCCTCAATATCACCAACAACATCTTCAATCTTTATTTCATCATCCTTACATTTACTCTCTTGAAAACATTCATTAAAGAAAAACAAACACTCTCCCATTTTTATAAGAGGCATAGCACCATAAGCTTTACACACAACCCTACCACAATTAATAATACAATTTGGACAAGTCATCTATCTTCTCCTAAAATTTCCTTCAACTTTTTTATATTCTCTTCTCTATAAATATTAAAATCTTCCATCTGCATTTTATTCAACTCTTGTATTCGTTTCCTTATCTCAGATTTTGAAACCTCTCTAAATTTCATGATCAATATCCATCTAATTTATCTTGAACAGCTGAAGTATAATCTTTCTTCACATTATTTTTCCCTAGATACCCAATATAATCAAAACCTGTTTGATTCATCACATCAACAAACTCATATGCAAAATCATCAATAACACCTAATTTTCTCTTAGATTTCCCATTTTTCACAAAACTAACATTATCATAATCATTCCCTAAAATATTCTTAATATCAAAATTATCAACAAGCAACCTAGCCTTATCTTTCATATAATACTTCAAAAGAAAAATCAACAAAGTTTTATCATCTTTCAAAATTATCTGTGAAAAATCCTTATAAAAAATATTCCCAAAATTCTTCAAATAAATCTTTTCAAGATACTCAACAATATTCAAATCAACTTTCTCAAACCTTAAAAAACTAGGAGGCAACAAAAAATAACTATAAAAATCCTTATTCTGCTCCTTAATTTTACACACCCCATTAGATTCAAACAACTTTTTCAAAATCCTATATTTCTTACTATAACTAAAATCTTTCTTCAAAACCAAATCATCTTTATTAAGCAACAAAAAATAAACACAACCCTCATCAAAACCTAGAATCTCAATTAATACTTGTTTTGCAGCCTTCTGAATTACCTCTTCTTTAGCTTTTTTCATGTATATATTAAATCAAAATACTATATTATCTCTTTTTATGAGTTTTTGCTGAAACATTCAGTAAAACCACTGAAACAAAATATATAACTCAAAAGTTCTTATAAATACTGAACTTACTGAAACAGAAACATATAAATATCTCACATTATCCTCTCAAACAACTGAAAATGCACAAAACACAACAAGAAATCATTTCAGTTCTAGAAAACTCTGAAACAGACCTATCTACTTCACAACTTTTATCTAATATTGATTCTGAATATAAAACACTGAAACAAGAAGTTAAAGACACATCCAAAGAAAAATCAAAAGAAATCAAACTCTCTCTAGCAAAAAAACACAGAAAAATCCTTCATCATATAAACAAACTAGTAAATCAAAGATTATTAAGACAAATAAAACACGGAGACAAAGGTGAAAAATTCTTTGCTCTTATAATCGGAGATGAACAAGAATTTGAATTACCAAACATCATAAAAAAGAAATCAGCAAAAGAACACGCCTTAAGTCTTCCAATAGAAGGATATGAACAAAAAAACATGGTCATGAGATATGAACCAGGAACATTTATTGACAGACTAAACTCACTAGTAATATTCTCTAAAAAATTCAAAAACTTCAAAGAAATAATCAAAACACTAGACAAATCATTCAACATTGTAAACGATGCAATATGTATAGAAGATTTTGAAAAATTCTTAGATGAAATCAATGAAGAACAAATAACAACAATAAACAAAAAAGCAGAAGATTACGGAAAAATAATAAATTTCTCAATCAACATTGGAAACATAAATGACAAAACTAAATTCCTACAACTATTTAAAAAAATATCTCAACTAAACAACATCCAAACAATATTCTCTTTAGATTCTATAGAATTACAAGAAAAATTCACATTACTAGAAAAAATCCTAACAATATTATCAAACAACAAAAAAGTTCTAAACCTAAAAAATAAAACACTAAACAAACTCCCATATTTCTTAGGAAGATCAGGACCTTACACATTCAATGAAAAAGAAATAAATCAAGAAGTATCTATCTTAGCATGCTCTCAATCATCAATAATACTAGACGTAAACAAATTCTTTTTAATAAATGGATTAAACACAGAAAAATTCGTAGACCTAATGTTTAACATCTCATTATCTTTATTATCTGCAAATTCAATTCAAAGAAGAAAATCAAATGAATACTTCAAAGAAGTCCTTAATCTAAACCCAGAAGAATATGATTTTATGAGAAAATCTTCTAACTACATAAGATTCTGGAACTATGGTTTAAACCAACCAGGAATAAATCAAGAATTAGTTCTAAACATGATAAACGAAGCAAAAAAGAAAATGAAACAATTTTCTCATGATGAAGAAGTAATCTACAAAAGCTGCGGAATGACAACAAGATTCAGCATAGACTTTTCATGTGCTTTTGAAAGTTCTATAGACAATCTAAGTCCAGCAAAATACCAACCACTAGAAATCAAAACTACTGAAGATTTATATAAAAAAGAAATCAAAAAAAAGCTCAAAGATAGAGAAGAAATATCAGAATTATTCTCAGGAGGAAACGATGTATCATTTTATCCAACAGGAAGATTAGACACAAACGAAATACTAAGAGAAATATTAGTTATTCTCAATTCATACAAAATACCTTTTTTTAGTTTTGATTTTGGAAAAATTAAAGGAGACTTAAAACTAACAAGTTTTTTTGAAAATGTTAATTAAAGGAAAAGATGCAGAAGAAGTTTGGAAAAAAGCTCTAAATGAAATAATGGAAAAAGGAGAAGAACATATAGATAATAGAAACAGACAAATAAAAGAAATAATGAACATGCAATTAGAAATACAAGCTCCAAATGAAATTGAAAAACCAATAGAAATCCTCAACAGCTTTGAAAAATGGAAATATCCACCATTTGAAGAAATCAAAAACTTTATCTTAAGTAAAAAAAACATCTCAGGATATTATTATAATTACGGAGCAAGAGCATTTAATTTCAATGGAAAAAACCAAGTAGATGACTACATTATTCCTATGCTTAAAAAAAATGATACAAGTAAAAGAGCAGTAATTATTTTTTATAATCCTACAGAAGATTCACATTTTACAAGAAAAGACACTCCTGGATTAATACAAATGGATTTTAAAATAAGAAAAGGAAAACTCAATGTAACATCAATCATTAGAAGCAACAATATGTTTTTCGGATGGCCAGCAAATATTTTCCAAACCTATTGTCTTTTAGATTACATTGCAAAAGAAATAGGAACAGAAATAGGAACAATAACAACCTTCTCAACCTCAGCACATGTTATAAACGAACAATATGATGCTATAAACAAAGTATTAAATTTAAAGTAAATTATAAAAGCAGACAATTTCTATATATTCATGAACTCAAAAAAAATCCTCATATTAGGAACAATAGCACTAATCTTCGTAGTCTTATCTTTCACAACAAGCTGGTGGTTCCTAGTCCCAGCAGTAATAATTTATCTAATAAACCAACACGAGATTCTCAAAGGAAGGAGGAAAAAATAAAATGGGAATACTAGACTTCTTTAGAAGAAAACAAGAAATAATAGAAAAAGAAAAAATAAAACTCATAGATATAGAAAACTGGACAAACTCAAAAAAATCCTCATTAAAAAAAGACGAGAAACAATTTATAACAACAATAAAACAAAGATTAACTCAACTTGATAATGAATTAGAAGAAGCTATAGAAAAAATAAATAAAATTGACTTCACTCCAATAAAAGCAGAAGACAAAATAAAATTCATAGTAAAAGAAAATCTAGACAAATATGTTGATTACCTAATAAAGTTCAATAAAAACCTACAAAAAATAAATGAAACAAATCCCTCAAACTTTTTAGAAAAACTTAATGAAACACTTGAAGACTTCCAAAAAAAATCCTCTCTCAACTTTGAAAAAGCAACATTTCTAATAGGAAAAGAATTAGGACAAGTAAAAAATTCAATAAGCTCTTTTTTCAATGATTTAAAAAAACACACTCAACAAAATAAAGAATTATTAGATAGCTGTAAAACAATATCTTCAATAAACAAATTAATAGAAGAACTCTCTAAAAACAAAATGCTAGAAAACCAATTAATTGAAAAAACAACAAACATAGACTCAGAATCTAATAATCTAAAAAACGAAATAAAAACCAAACAAGAAAATATTGAGAAACTAAAAAATTCAGAAGAATATAAAGAAAACCTAAGAAGAAAAATCCTTATTGAACAAACTAATAAACAAATAGAACTAGATTTAAACACACTAAAGCAAGAAATTGATTTCAAAGAACTAGCAAATATCTACCACATAAGTGAACAAAAAATGGAGATAGTTAAATCTCATAAAGAAAATTTTCTTGAAGCATTTCAAAAAGACAACGGACAAAATATATCAACAATATTAGAAGATTCAAATCAAATAAATGAATCAATTAAACAAAAAATAAAAATAATCCTAGAAAAACAACTAAAAATTCAAGAAACAAAAATTAATAAAGATGAATCTTTAGAAATACAAACTCAAATTCAAAACATAAAATCTCAAATTCAAAATTTAAAAAATGACAAATCAAAAGAACTAAAAAAACAAGATAAACTATCTCAAACAAAATCTAGAATAAATTCAGATTTAATTTTAGAATTAGATAAACTTAATGTTGAAATTTATTAGTCAGTAACTCTCTCGCTTATATGTTTTATCATTCTATCAACAGTTACAAACAAATCACTTCCACATCTACACATATCCATATAGTGTCCTCCATGTCCATCATTAACTTCTTCTTGTGGTTTTTTCATATAAACAGTATTACATCCTAAACAAACATAATTATTTCCTCTAGCTTTTAATTCTCTTAGGTGATTTAATTGTTCTTCTCTTGTTATTCCTTTACTCATATCTATCTAAAAATATCTAACATTATAAACATTATTATCATTTAATATATATCTTAGAAAAAATTAACTTTCTTGCCAGCAGAACTCTTTGAATCTCCTTTCTTCTCTCCCTCCTTCCCACCACCCTGCAAACCTTCTAACAACTTATTAATATCATCCTCCCCACCCCCACCTTGCCCCTGCTCTTGCCCTGCTCCAAACATCATCCCTTTAGAAACTTCATCAGCTGTCTCCTCAGCAACAGTATCAATCTGTCCTTCTTCCTTAGCACTCTTTTCAATTTCATACTGAAAATCATCTTCTAATTTCTTAACAGCATCTTTTTCCATTTCAATTAATTTAGAAGCATCAAAATTTTGAATCTTCTCTCCTCCTACAGATTCATCTAATTTCTCAACACCCTCTCCTCCAATAAATTGAATATTTTTTTGTCCTTCTCCTTGCCCAGCCATACTCAAAACTTTATTAAGTTCTTCTTCCAACTTCTTCACATCTTCTTCTTTAGGTTTTTCAACTTCTTTTCCCTCACTCTGATTAATATCTTTTTTTATTTCTTCTTCAAATTTTTTAATATCTTGTTTTGGTTTTTCAACAGCTTGCATTCCTTTAAACTCTGCTTTTTTATCTGCTTTTTTATCAGACTTAATCTTATCTAAATAAATAACATTCTCACTACCTCTCAAACCTTTATCTTCTAATTCCTTAACATATTGAGAAATCTCAGCAGCCATATCAGCATTAACAGAAATTGAATCAATTCCTTGCTTAACTAAAAACTCAACCATTCCTTTCTTACTTCCAGACTGTCCACAAATCGAAGTCTCAACACCATACTTAATACATCTTCTAATTACAAAAGCCAACTGATTCAAAACTCCAGGATGCATCTCATCATATAAATACTGAACCTTCTCATTATTTCTATCAATAGCTAAAGTATATTGAGTTAAATCATTTGTTCCAAAAGAAATAAAATCTATTCCTTCATTACATAACTCATTAATTATCTGAGAAGCAGCAGGAGTCTCAACCATAACACCAATCCTCACACCTTCAAAACCAACCTCTTTACAAAATCTTTTAGTCTGAACAACCTCATCAACAGAAATAATCTGAGGCAATATTAATCCCATTGTCTTACCATTTTCAGCAACTCTTCTCAAAGCATTTAATTCAGCCTTAAATAAATCTGGCTCTTTCAAAGAAGTTCTAATACCATGAAAACCCAACATAGGATTTCCTTCAGGTTCTTTAGGAGCACCTTTCAAATTCTTAAATTCATCAGTTCTAATATCTGAAGTTCTAACCCAACCCTCATCAAATTTCTCCATAATCTTACTAATCCCATGATAAATAACCTCTTCATAATCTTTAACTTTCCCTTCTTTCAAATATAATCTCGGATGCATTCCATTTGAAGCAATAATACCTTCCATCCTTGTCAATCCAATCTTCTTAACATTTGACTTAGCAGCTCTATCAGCAAAATCAGGCAAATCAACAATAACTTTAATTTCAGTTTCAGTTTCAACAACAGGTTTAATTTCTTTTTTCTTTGTCTCAGTTTTACCTTCATAAACTTTTCCATTTGAACCATCTACAGTAACTTCCATATCATCTTTCAAAACCTCTGTTGCATTCCCAGTTCCAACAATAGCAGGAATTCCCATCTCTCTAGAAACAATAGCAGCATGAGAAGTAGCCCCACCTTCATCAGTAACAATTGCAGCAGATTTAGCCATAGTAACAACCATATCAGGATTTGTCATTTCAGTAACAAGCACATCTCCCTTCTGAACTTTATCTAGCTCACTCAAATCTCTAATAACTTTAACAACCCCACTTCCAATTCCAGGAGAAGCAGGCATTCCAGACAACAAAATATCTCCTTCTAATTCTTCATTATCAACTTTATTATCTAAAGTAGTAATCGGCCGTGTTTGAACAATATACAACTCTCCTGCTTCAACAGCAAACTCAATATCTTGCGGCTTTTTATAATGTTCCTCTAATTCAATAGCATACTGAGCAAATCTCTTAATCTCATAATCACTTAAAACAATACTCTTACTCCTATCTTCTGTTAACTTAACAATCTCATTTTTTCCAGAAGAACTCCTCACTATCGCTGTTTTCTTTTTCCCAACTTTACTTTCTATTATTTTATAATCTTTAGAAACTTCATAATGATCAGGATTTATTTGTCCAGATACAATTCCCTCTCCTAAACCATAAACAGCTTCAATAATAATATTCTCTGTAGTTCCCATAGGATTTTGAGAAAACATAACACCAGATTTATCAGAATCAATCATCTTCTGAACAATAACAGCCATAGCAACAGACCCATGCTTAAATCCTTTTTTAGCTTGATAAAACAAACTCCTTGCAGTAAATAAAGAAGCCCATGTTCTTTTAACAGCTTCAATCAAATCTTCAGTACCTTTAACATTTAAAAAAGTTGAACCCTGGCCAGCAAATGAAGCACCAGCAGAATCTTCAGCAGTAGCAGAACTTCTCACCGCAACAAAAACAGGATCAGCCCTCTTCAAAATAGCCATCGCATCTCTAGAACTCTCATCAAAAATTTTCTTATTTGCATCTAAACTTTCATAACTCTCTAAAATCTCTTTTTTAAGATCAACAGGAATTTCAGTATCAATAATCATCTCACGAATCTTTTTAGCTTCTTCTTCTAAATCTTTTGTATCCTCAACATCAATTTTACTAACAGAAGAAAGGATTCTATCTCTCAAACCAGTATCGTCAATAAAATCTTCATAAGCTTCAGAAGTCACAACAAAACCAGGAGGAACAGGCATCTTAATACTTGTCATCTCCCCCAAATTCGCACCCTTGCCACCAGCAATATTTACAGAGTCCATACCTAATTCAGAAAACCACTTTACATATTTATCAGCTACCTCTTTTGGAATCATAGTAAATATAGAAATTCTTCATTAATAAAGTTTATTACAATTGAATTTGTATTTTAAAGTAGTTAATTATCTTCACTCACAGCAAAAATTCCCTTTTCCTCATAAACATTTTCCTCACCCAAAGTTTTCTTAGCTAAAACAATCAAAACTATAATAGCTAGAACAATAAAAACAATTCCTAAAACAGCAGAAGTTGAACTACCTACATCTTCAACAATTGACAAACCAGTTATAGTCGAGCTTGAATTCAAAAAAAACCCAAATCCAGTTAAGAAAAGAAACAATGCAATAATTCTATAACCTGTTGGTCCCATAATCTATTTAGAATATTCATATTTATAAGGTTTGTGATTACTTAACTTTTTAAATCCAAATAAACTCCAACATCTATGAAATACGTATTTATACTCGGAAGAAACCCAGTACTATCAAAAGCTGAAATATTCTCTTATTTAGAAAAAGAAAAAATAAAACTAAACTCTGATTTACTAAAACAAAATTCTCTTTATGTAGATATAGAAGGAGAAATCAATCCTAAAGAAGTTATAGATAAACTCGGAGGAACAATAGCTATTGGTAAAGTTTTATTTTCAGGAAAAATAGAAAAATTAAAAGAATCTATAGAAAACAATCCAATATATTTTGATGAACCAATAAAATTAGTATATTCTATATTTTGTTATTCCTCAGATGAAAACTCAAAAATAATTATAGACTCTATGAAAACAAATTTCAAAAATGAAGGATTAAAAGCAAAGTTCCATAAATTTTTAGAATACACAATAAAACCAACTGAAAAAATTTACTTTTTTATACAAAATATTGAAAATCATTTTGGAATAATAGAAGCTATACACAATCCAAAACAAGTTGAAGAAAGAGATATGGAAAAACCAGTTAGAAGAGAAGAACTAGCAATATCTCCAAGAATCTCAAAAATCTTAATCAACTTATCACAAGCAAAACAAGGACAAGAACTAGTAGACCCATTTTGTGGAATAGGAGTTATTTTACAAGAAGCACTAATCCAAGACATAAATGTTACAGGAATTGATAATGATTCTTCAGCTACAAAACACGCTAAATTAAATATTGAATGGATAAAAACCAAATATAATTTCAATGCAAACTTCAACATATTAACAGATGATTCAAAAAAAGTAGTTTTACAAAAAATTGATGCTATAGCTACAGAACCAGAACTAGGAGACATTTTAACAAAAGTCCCAGATGAAAACATTACAAAATCAAATTTAAGAAAGTTTGAAGATTTAATGATTGATGTTCTAAACAATTTAAAAAAATACACAAAACCAAATACAAAAATAGCTTTTACCTCTCCTCTAATAAAAACAAACAAAGGAAGAAAATCTTGTGATATTGAAAAAATATTAAATCAAACTCAATTAAAAATTTATAATTTAAAAAACTCAAATATTAAATTTCCTATAACAGAACTTAGAGAACACAAAATAATAGGAAGAGATATTTATGTTTTAATCACTTGAACTTCTGCTCTCAACAACAATTTTAACTCTGCACGGAATCTTTGGTTTTGATTTACCAAAAGCAATTCTAGCCTCATGCACACCTTTCTGAGAATTAACACTAACAACAAAAATAACTTGATTAGGTTTAACAAATGCTCCTGTATTCATAGTTTTTCCAAAAGAGTGCTTCATTCCTGACTGCATTCTATCTGCCCCAGCTCCAGTAATCATCTTATTCTCTCTTAAAATATGATGAGGATAAACTTTAACTTCAAAGAAAAAATTCCCCGGATGATTTTTCTCCATATGTTTATGAACAGTCTGTCTAACTGACTCTAAAGCATTATCTCTAATTATTGCATTCTCAGTAGAAATCAAATTAATAACTTTCTTAAACTTCCCATCTCTCTCTGCTTTCAAATCACCCATTCTCAACTTTACAAGCTTTCTTGGTGGAACAGTTTTAATATATGATCTAGCTTTCTTTTTACTTGTCCTGGTATATGGAACAGCTCTTTGCTTTGTATATGCTGATGCTTTTCTTAAGCCTGCCATTTTATGATATTACCTCATCTACAGAGCCCACAACTGTCAAAAATTGACCATCTCTAAAAAGCATACATGATTGAGGAACATTTGTATAAACAGGAATAATTCTACCATCTTCATCTATAGTATTCATTAATACATATGGTCTACAAGCTAGTGCTAACATTCTTTTTCCTTTCTCACTCATTGACCCAGCATGAGGATTATAATTAATTTCTATATGACTCATTTTATCTCCACCTCAGTAGTTATAGCTTGACCAGGCAAACCTCTCTCAAAAATAGCTCTAACAATTCCCTTATTCCCATGAGCAGCAGCTATCTTTCCCTTAATAACTTTAGGCTCTTTTCCAGAACTCTTCCACTCAACATTTTTTCCAACAAGTTTTTCAGCTTCTTCTCTTGAGCTCAATCCAAAATCCAAAAGAAAATGCCTAGGAGTATAAGTATGTCTTCCCCTTCTGAATTGTATTACTATTCCTTTATTCATAAACTATTATTAAAAAGTCTATATTTAAAACTTACCATTCAAATAACAATGCTTAAAAATAATAATATTCTTAAATAATAATGATAACAATGAACCAAAGATTAGAACTTATTCATGAAGAAAAACCTCATCAAAAATCAGAACCAAGTCAAAAAAACAGAGGAAGAAAATTATTATACACAGTATTATTAGGATTATCATTCATAACAGGTTATCTACAAGGAAGTGTTACAGAAAGAGTAAAAAAAGAAAGAGAAATCTATGAATTCAAAAACTATAATTACCAAGAACTAAATGAAAGACACAAGCAATTATTTAACCCTCCAAAAAATATTCTTCCAAACATTGAACCAACAAGAAAACAATCATTTTTTGTTTAATAAAAACCTAACTATAACACAACAGAAAACTCACCATACTCTTTCTTAATTAAATCAAAAACTTTCCTACCAAACTTAACTTCCTTCCCCTTCCCCTCACTAAAAATATTCTGAAACTGCTCTTGAGAAACATCAACAAGTTTTCTCTCCTGAACTTCTAAAATCATACTATCAATAGACAAGAAAGCTCTATCTCCAACTAAAATCAACTCTCCACTTTTATCTTTAAACTTTAATTTCATTCTTCCTTTATCTAACTCAGCTAAATCACATCTCTGATTATACTCAACAAGATGATTAATCAAAACAGTCGCATTCTTTCTAACACTTTCAATCTCATGAGTCTTCATCTTTTTCTTATCTTTATGAGCCTTAATCAAATCATTCAAAACAGATAAAAAATTCGGAGCAAACTTTCCTTGATTAACTAAATTTTTCTCAAACATCTTAACTAATTCCTCTTCTTTTTTATTCCCAAAAATAGACTTCAATAAACTCATACCATCAGCATAAACCTGTTCAACAGTTCTTTCATTCATTCTTCCAAGAATCTGCTTCTCTAATTTCAACAACCTTTTCATATACTCATCAAAACCTGAAATCATCTCATCTAAATCTTTTCCAGAAATTTCCTTAACTTTTTGATGTTCATAATCTTTATACAACTGAACAATTCTTTCTAAATGCTTAATATACTTACCTTCCAATAATTTCTCTTTCTTAACAAAAACTTTCTCTGTTTCAGAAACTAAATACTTAGGAACAGGTGGAGGCAAACCCATCATCATAAAAATCGCTTGAGTAGGATTAACAATTCCCCAATACAAATCCAGAATAGCAATATCTAAAATTCTTCTCTTAGCCATATCAACTGTCTTTTCTCCAGCAGCCATATAAGAATCAATAGCTTCAGGACTAGGTTTCAACTTACCCATCTTCAACAACAACTTCCACGGCATAAATGTTCCTCTATCATAAAGTGGAATACCATCTCTCAAAAACGTAAAGAAAATAGGATTAGCATCTTTAACACCATCCCAAAACTCAGTCAACAACCAAACCTGAATATTTAACTTATTCTTAACACCAGCCATTTCCTCAGCTTCAACAATATAACTATTAATTATCCCTCTCAACTTCTCTCTCAACTCTAACCTCGGCATTCTCTTAACATCAGTATCATCAATAATAATTGCTAAATCAACATCAGAAGTTTTTGTTGCCTCTCCCCTAACTAAAGAACCATACAAACCATACGAAGTAATATATTTATCAAACTTTCTCAAAACCAATGACTTATGAATCTCAGCTGCTCTCAAACCTCCTAAAAAACCATTATCAAACAAAGGATAACTCATAGCAATTGCAGAAACAAATTCATATTTAGAATCTAAAGCATAATTAAAAACATCAACAGGAGTTCCAATATGAACCCATAAAGGCGGAGTCATCTTCTTGCCCATCTCAACCAAATCTTTTTTAATTTTCTTAATCTCTTTAAAATTATCTTCAGGAATCAAAATCATAGTATGAATCGGCTTAACTTCAATCTCTTCTTTTGTCATCTGATCCTCATCTTCAAAAATCTTCTGAGCTTGAGGTGCAATAACAGAAATCGAAACAACAGACTTATACTTCTTCAAAACCTCTTTAGTAAATGAATCCAACTTTGTCTTTGTCTTCTCCATCTCCTTCTTAACATCATCAGGAATTTCATTTGGAACATTAGGTTGATAATCATTCTTACCAGCATTCTTTAATGCATTTTCCATTGAATCATTATTGTTTTCTGGCATTGTGTTATATATTGTTTTTCATATTTAAATCTTAGGGTTTTCTTAATTTTCTTTTAAATTCTGTAAAGACTCTATCTTCTGTAGCTTCTAATTCTTTCTCTAACCTACCTCCAAGTTCATGAATTCCATCCTTTGCTACAACTACCACATCTTTTCCTAAAGTATAAATATCTTCAGAAGATTTTCCTAAACACTCTCTAGAAAGATCTACTGCTTGATCAAGAGAAATATATGTAGGCATACCAACCATATTATCAATATTATATCTATCAATATGAGCTAATGCAAGATCTGATCCAGATCCAACTGAAGTCCATCCTTTTTCTTCTACTTTTCCTCCAGGCCAACAAGAATAAAGTCCTGGCTTTCCTCTAAATCTTGAAGCAATTAATAAGCCATTCATTCTCTTATCAGGAACCATTCCTCCCCATCTGTAATCATTTAATTTTTTTAATTCAGGAAAATTCCCTTCTTTAACAGCTTTTTCAATATCAAAGCCTCCTTGAAGCATTTCTCTTAAAAATTGTGTATACAATTGGTCTACTATTCCAGACATAGCAACTGCAAATCTTCTATTATCTGAAACCCAAATTTTTTGAGCAGGTCTTTTTGTTAAATGACGATAATAAACATCTCCATCTCCTTTTAATTCTTCAGTAGTTCTACTCATATCAGAAGCCAATACTACTCCTTCTTTTCCTTTTTCAGCTTTAATTCCTACTAATGTTGTCATAACAATCTCTAGAACTTTTCTTTTTTAAACCTTCCGATATGTAACCACTTTAAAGAAACAAATTAAAACACTGCCTCAGCTTCAACCCTTTGAAATCTTGAAAAAACCCTTCCCTTTTCATTAACATCCAAAACATCAAACTCAGGCTTATTTCTATCACATCTAGCAACATCATCTGGATGAGAATTTCTTAAATCAACAACTCCTTCAGGAACAACCCACTCTATTTCTTCCCACACAACATCATGTCTATGTAAACCTTCAGCCAAATCATTTTCATTATCATATGCTAATCTTTGTGGAACTTCATCTCCATTCTGAATAGCAAATAAATAATCAATAACTCTTCCTCTATTCATAGAACCAAATCTATTAGGCCATAAATGTTTATACACATTAACTTGTCTCATAATTTATTTCTAGAATTAAACTATTTAAATTTGCTTAGTAACTCAAAACCTCAAAGTAGAATTAACAATATAATCTTTTGCTTTAAAAAACTCTTTTGCAAATTCCGCAGTAATCTTTGGAGAATAATATTTACAAGAAAAAACATCTAAAAAAACTCTATTTGTTTTATTTGCAAAATGACCAGAAATCAAAGAAGTTTCAATAAGCTGAGTCATTGAAAATCCAGCAACTTCTTCATCTTCTCCAAAATTAACAACAACACAATCACCAAATCGCTTCATCTGAATCAAATCACAAAGCTGAATAACAAATTCTTTTATCTTTGCCTCATTCCTTATCAAATCAGCGTCGCAATCATGTAAATCTATCGCTGAAGAAATCCCCCACGCTCTTTTTTCTTTGTATTCAGAAAATAATTCCTCTTCTATCATTTCTAAAATAATATTTTATTTAGAACTAACTAGTTTAAAAACTTATCCCTAATAAAAAATAAAAAAATAAAAAAAAATTAAACCTAATATCTTGGCTTTTTCTTAGCATAACATTCCTTACAAAGAACTGGCTTACCTTTTGTTGGCTTAAACGGAACCTCACAATCTTTCTTACATTCATCGCAAACTACTTTATGCATTTCTCTAGGTCTATCTCTATTAAATCCACGATCATTGTTTCTACTAAATCCACGACTATTATTTCTATTAAAGCCTCCATCTCTTGGTGGTCTATTCTCTGCAAAACATTCCTTACAAAGAACTGGCTTTCCTTCTGTAGGTTTAAACGGAACTTCACAATCTTTCTTACATTTATCACAAACTACTTTATGCATTTCTCTTGGTCCAGAATCTCGATTAAATCCTCCACTTCTTGGTCTGTTGTTTCTATTTTCAAATCTTCCCATAATTTTTCCTCCTATGTATATTCTCTATCTATTCTTGCAACATATAGTTGCATATGGGCCTGGAAGGAATCGAACCTTCGCCATCTCGGTGTAAACGAGAGAGTCTACCATTAGCTTACAGGCCCTCTTTGTTCGCCGACAGTGAGCAAGCCCGCAGCCTTGGCGAGGAGCTGCGCAACAAGAGCGAATCAAAGATTCCCCTCTGCACTTGTTCTACTAACAAAACTTCATCTTAAAAACCTTACTATACCCTTATTAAAGAAGAAAAGAAAAAACCAATTCTAACACTCTCATTTAATTACCCACTAACCCCAAAGCAACCCCAATCACCACCACCCCCAAAACCACCGCTATCAACTGAACAATCTTCTTCCACAAACTAGGTTCTTTATGTAACTCAGGAAATAAATCAGAAGTAGCAATATAAATAAAACTACCTGCAGCAATAGCAATAACATAAGGAATATAATTCTCTAACCTACTCAAAAATAAATACCCAACAATACCTCCTAAGATAGCTAAAGAAGCAGAGAGAAAATTAAACATCAAAGCCCTAAACTTTTTCATCCCACCATAAACTAAAACACCAAAATCTCCAATCTCTTGAGGAATCTCATGCAAAGCAATAGAAAAAGTTGTAGCAATTCCAGTTCCAACATCAACTAAAAAACTAGCAGCAATAATAATTCCATCTAAAAAATTATGCACTCCATCTCCAATCAAATTCAAATAAACAACAGGATGCAAACAACCTTCACAATTATTATCTCCATGAGAATGATGCCAATGAATAACAGCCTCTATTAAAAAGAAAATAATAATCCCAACTAAAACCCAAGTCAAAGTTCCAAGAACTTCATAACTCTCGGGAATCAAATCAAAAAACGCAGTTCCAAGCAAAGAACCTGCAGCAAAAGCAACTAAAATATACAACCACTTTTTCAAATTCTTACCCAAAGCCAAACTTACAACTCCTAGCAAAGAAATCAAGCTCACACTAATCACAGCCAGAATTATATATATCACCTCATGAACCATAATTATATTTAGAATTAGTTATTTTTATAATTAACTAAAAATCTCCTAAAATCATTTATTATTTTATTTGAACCCTCTTTTTCAACTATCTTCCAAGAAGCAAAATAACTCTTATGTTCCCTTGATCTCATTTTATCATAACCAATTTCTTTTTCTGATAAAATAAGTTTATAGACATTCTCAAGTATAGAATATATTAGAATATGCGTAGCAGTAATTCTATCACTTTGATATTTTAATTGGAGTTTATCAAAGTACTTCTCGATTATTTTATTTTTAGGAAGAATTTGATGAACAAGTTCATGAATTATTATTAATTTTAAAAATCTAATATCTTGAGATATTAATTTTCCTTTAATTTTCTTTCTTAAAAATATTGTAAGTGGATCAGAAAAACCTCCAACCCAACTTTTTCTATGAGGCTCAGCCAAAAAATAGATAATAATCTCCTTCTTATCCCATTGAAATCCAGAAACAGAAGCAATCACCTTTAAGATTTTTAAGCCCTGTTGATTCCACCAGCCTTTCAATACATTTATTTTTGATTCAACAAATTTTTCCCTATTAATAAATAAAGTATCATTAAGATGTTTATATCTTCCAGTAGAAAAATGAAACAACATAGCATCATAAATAGTAGAATAATTTAAGATTATTTTTGGAACCATAATTATATTTATGATTAATCTTTTTTATATTTATCTTTTAACATCAAAATACTTAAAAACATAAGAAATTTAAAAAATTTATGGGAATTATAGATCCAACAAGAACAAACACAATACCCTTAGTAACACCTCTTCCTATAAATTATATAACTCATCCACAAGACAGATTACCAGCAATAGGTATTTTTTATCAGTTTCCTAGTAGATGGACTGTTTTATGTCAAGAATTTAAATTAGACTTTGATAGATTAAAGCAAGGTAGAAAAGTAATACTTTCAGGGGAGACTTTAGACTTTAGAAATAAAAAGAGATTATTAGATTATTTAGATAGACATGATTATCAAGCAGTTCAAACTAAAGTTCCAGATGGAATAAGTTTTTCAGACACTGCAGAAGTTGTATCAAGCACCCATTTCAACGATTTCTTTTCAAGATACTCTTGGGTTGACAAATTAATATCAAATTAAAAATGCGCCGGCCGGAGGTCGAATCCGGGTCACAACGTTTTTGCATTTTTTGAAGGGCCGCCAAAGCCACCCCTCTTTGACTCACTCTTATTGCGGGCATCCTCGGCTTTCGCCTGCGGTGCTCCTCATTGTCGGTGAGCAAAGATGGCAACGTCGTATACTAACCACTATACTACCAGCGCATATAATTAGTCATTAATTTTCATATTTAAATTTTTATGTTATGATATATTTATTAACCTTATTCATAATTTAATTTTATGGAAAATCTCCCATACATCACAACCTCAGAAGGAACAGCAGGAAAAATCAGACAAAAACCAGAACACTTCATAGTAGAAGAAATCCCAGCATACCCACCTATTGGAACAGGTTCACATTTATTTGTAAACATAACAAAACAAAATCAAACAACAAAACAAGTTCAAGAAGACATAGCAAAACAACTCAACATGAATCCTTTAGACATAAGTTTTGCAGGAATGAAAGACAAACACGCAATAACAACCCAATGGTTCTCAATTAATCTAGACACCACTAAAGTAACAAAAGCAGAAGCAATAAATAAAATAGATTTAATGAAAAACATCAAACTAAATTCCTATGAACTCCATGACAAAAAACTAAAACCAGGACATCTCAAAGCAAATAAATTCACAATCATAATCTCAGAAACAGATAAAATAGAACAAGCAAAAGAAACAGCAAAACAAATAGAAAAAACAGGAATTCCTAATTATTATGGAGAACAAAGATTTGGAGTCGACAATGACAACGCAGAAAAAGGAAAACAAATAATCCAAGATAAACTCAAGATAAGAGAAAAATTTCAAAAAAAATTATATCTAAATTCTTATCAATCCTATCTTTGCAATTTATACTTAACAGAAAGATTAAACCAAAATCTAATAAACAAAATTCTAAAAGGAGACATAGCAAAAAAAACAGACACAGGGGGGATGTTTATAGTTGAAGATCCTATCACCGACCAAAAAAGAATGGATAAAAAAGAAATTACATTCACAGCTCCAATGTTTGGATATAAAATGACACAACCAACACATGAATCACTAGAATTTGAAAATAAAATCTTAGAAAAAGAAAACATCACAATACAAAATCTAAAAAAAGCAAAACTAAAAGGAACAAGAAGACAAGGAATAATCTTCCCAGAAAACCTAGAAATAAAAAAACATCCAAAAGGAATTCAAGTTTCATTTACTTTAAGAAAAGGAAGTTTTGCAACTATTGTTCTTAGAGAATTTATGAAAAATGATTAGCTTTATAAACTAACAATAACAAAAAATAATTATGGGAACAGGCAGATTAACAGGCAAAAGAAGAACTCCTCACAAACAAGATAAAAAGAGAGCTAGGTCTCTTGTTGGAAAAACATTGACTGCTATAGAACAAACACAAGCAGGAGTAAAACAAACAGCTGATTATGCAGGAACACAATATTGTAGAACACTAGATACTTGTGCAGACTCTTCAAACAATAGAACCTCAATATGTTATGATGATAACCAAGCAGCATCATGTAGTAAAAGATTAACTTTATAAACTAATTTCTAAATTAAAAATTATGACAAAAATAGCAGTTGACGCAGACTCAGGAGATGGAGATAAAACCAAGTATGGAGAAGGAGCAAGAATATTTCTACAAGATCCAGCAAATCAAAATCATCAAGTAATATTATTTGGAAATAAAAAATATCTTCAAAAATATGAAGAACAAGGAAAAATACAAGTAGTTCACTCTCCTAGACATCCAATTAGAGATGCAGTAAAAAGTGTTAATCAATTAGAAGCTGATGTCTTAGTAGGATTAGGAGATACAAAAAGAACAATAGTCACAGCTTGGAACAGATTAGGATTAATAAAACACCTTCAAGCACCTTTTCTTGCAACACCACTTCCAGGAGGGAACGTTATAAGCGACGTAGGAGCAGCACTAGATCCTTCAAGAGAATTAGCATATCAAATGGCAATAGGAGCCTATGTATTAGCAACAGAATTCTATGGTATCAAACACCCATTAATAACAACTGTATCAACTGGAGAAGAACCAGAAAAAGGAGATGAGTTTGTTAAATCACTTAAATTAGAACAAATGTTACCTGATTTTGAAATTGCACCATTCCAGTTAGAAGGACGAGATTTAGTTCCAAATCCAAAAACAAGAAGAATAAAACGCCCATGTATCGGGCTAGTAAACGGATATGCAGGAAACATAGCTCTAAAAATAATAGAAGAAACAGGTCCACTAATAATTGCTAATTGGTACCCTGAATTTGAGATGTTAGATGCACTTCCTCTAATAGGTTTAGAAAATGGAGAAGTAATGATAGGTCACGGAAACTCAGACCCTCAAAGAATTGCAGGAGCTTATAGAAACGCAGCACAATATGTTCCATATAAAGATAGAGTTAGAGAAAGATTAAAAGAAAAAATAAGAAGATTTCCAGATGCTGATAATAACATAGGAGACTCAAGATTAAAAAGAATTATTAAACAAGGAATAAAAAAACTAGCTCTAGCAGTTTATGAATAATCAAAACAAAAACCTATAAAAAACCCCACTCCCAATAATATTTATGGAAAAAGAGAGGTTCATCCATTCCCTAAAAAATTACACAGCAAATATAATTCTTATATGGCTAGCTATTTTATTTTACAGAACTAACAAATATTATATTGACTTTCTTCGTCCAGACACTCAAACAGTTATCCTTTATCTTGCTTTAATCTACACAGTTGTAGGATTCTTTGTATATATTTTCTTTCCATCAGATTTAACAAAAAGAACAAAAGGAAGAGTTCTAGCACAATCAGTCAAAAGAATGTCAAGAGAATACTACAGATATCTAAAAGAATTCACATCAAGTTCTTCTCATCCCCTTCCAAAAATAGACAAAGAAGAAAAAACAGCTTTCTTATTCTTAATAGTAAAAATATTCTTTCTTCCAATAATGTTAAACTTCATGTTCAGCAATTACAACGGACTAAAAGGTTACATAAACATATTAGCATCAACAGACAATCTATTCTCTGTCGAATCTTTCATAAACATACTCTACCCTTTTGCAATTGTAATAATGTTCTTCATTGACACTTTATATTTCACATTTGGATATGCAGTAGAAGCAAAATTCCTAGGAAACACAGTAAGGTCAGTAGAACCAACAATATTTGGATGGATAGTTGCATTAGCTTGTTATCCTCCTTTCAATGGCCTAGTTTCAGATTATGTTTCCTGGTATGCAAATGACAGTGTAAACTTTGCAACATCAACAATCACAGTAATCATGAGAATTGTAATTATAATATTATTTATTATATACTTAGGAGCAACACTATCTCTTGGAGCAAAATGCTCTAATCTAACAAACAGAGGAATTGTATCTCGTGGCACATACTCATGGATAAGACACCCAGCCTACATTTCAAAAGTAGGAGCTTGGTGGTTAATGATAATCCCTGTCTTCTCACTCTTCGCATTTGTAAGCATGGCTTTGTGGACAGGAGTTTATTTCTTAAGAGCAATCACAGAAGAACGACACCTAATCCAAGATCCAGATTATGTTCAATATTGTAAAAAAGTTAAGTGGAGATTTATCCCTGGTATTTATTAGAAAATTATTCTTAAGCAGGACATTGAGCTTCCAATCCAGTAATTAATAATTCTCTTTCTTCATCCTTAGCATGATGCTGGTGAATATAATGTACATCAGTTTGTTTAGGGTTCGCCAAATCATCAACCAAATCTCCCATCACAAATAATCCTTGTCTTAAAGTACCATCTTTAATCTCATATCTACCATCACTGTCTCTCACCCAATCACATGGTCTATTAACCTTTACTGATTTATCACCAGAAACTTCACGATAAACACCAGCAACATACTCAACAGCCGATAATGTTTTTACTGGTTCATCAAATGTAACTTTAACATTACTTCTTTGTGATGTGTCAATACCTATTAATCTCATATCTTCATAATAAAAATCTACTTTATAAATATTTCTATAATGTAACCACTAAAAAATAACACTATCTCTCAGGCACAATAATCCAAGCAATAATATAAACCAAAACTCCCACCCCCATAGAAACCAGTGTCCCTAAAACCCACAACAACCTCACAACAACAGGATCCATATTAGAATACTCCCCAATCCCTGCACACACTCCAGCAATAACTCTATCTTTCTTACTTCTAAACAATCTTTTTACTTTTTCTTTTTTTGCCATACTAAATAATATAAAGAATTATTTATAAAATTATCTACCTCTTTTGCTTCTTCTTCAAATCCCAAAAACAATCTTTCCATTAATTAAAAACCTCTTAAATCAATAACCTTTTCTAAAAAACTTCCTGAAGCATTACTTAATCTAGACTCATTAAGCCAAGTAGGAGCATCATCTTTTCCAGAATCATATGCAAGCTCCCGAGTCAAGTTCATGATTCCCACTCTTGAAGCAGCTCCATTTAATTGATGTACAGCAAAATATAAAGATCTCTCAAGATTAGATTTTCTATCTTCAAAAGTGCTTCCAAGTCTAGGTTTTTTTGCCTCTTCAACAATAACCTCATAATACAATTTAAGAAGAACTCCAAATGCACTATGATCTCCAGCTTCAATCCTATCTAATAATTCTCTTTCTACTTTCCATGGAACAGAAGAAATATCAGGAATATCAGCACTATTCCCATCACCCCCAAGTATTTTTTTTCTCATCTCCCTTTTTCGAGAAGTTTTTGAACAAGGTACAACAATCTCTCGAGATGCAAGACGTTCAGCTTCATCTTTATCAAGATAATATAATCCTATATCCCCACATTTAGAATATGGAGGCATTATTGTTGGATGCAAATCACCAGATCTAGAACCCTCCTTAATAATCCTAAGAGCAGATTTCAAATGAATTCCTCTCATTGCCGCAATCTCACTAGAAGAAACACCATTTTGTATAGCTCGATAAAGTGCTCTCTCTTTTGCTAAAACCTCTCTGAAACTACTAGGACTTATTTTAAATTGTCTACCTGTAGGAACACCATCTAGGCCATACATCCTAATTTTCTGAGCTTTTAATTCTCCAGCATCTATCATCTGTCTATAACGCCTGTTCCTAATTTTTTTTGGAAAATTAAATCCAGATTTTACATTAAGCTCTTCAAAACTCGGCCAACTTTCAATCATTTCTTTTCTTCTCCTTAAATCTCTAGCGATTTTAGCAGCACCAACTATTGAAACATATTTTTTCCTTCCATCTATCCCTGATTCATGATGAGCTTCAGCAATAGCATAAAATTGTGGTTCCTGAATATACCATCTTCCATCAGAAACAACAGAAGCAAATTCATTAACAGGCACCAAACCAGAATTTTCTTTAAATAATGCATTTATTCTTGGAACTGAAACAAAATGTTTTCCTTTCTCAACTTTAACTTCTCCCAAAACCCCAGATTTAACCAACCTATTATAAATATCTTCTTTAATTCCTAAAATCTCTCTTGTTTCAGTAGGACTCTTAAATCTTCCTTTTACAGGTTTGTGTTGGAAACTTTCATACCAATCTTTCAAAAAAATCCCATTTTCAACCCGATAATTTATTTTTTCATCAGGACTCATCAAGAGGTAGTCCAAAGCTTTTGTAGCATACATCTTACATATTGTTGTAATTTAATAGTAGTTATAGATATAGACTAAGTATATAACAGTTTCTATCAGGAATATTAACTACATAATCACCACCACCCAACGACAAATAAAAACATCACAACAACACACCCCCACCCCCACAATTTTAATTAACAAACAAATCAATATATTATCTTTCAATTAATTAATAAAAGGTGTAAAATGGGAAAGGACGAAGTCCGGATTTTACAGGAGGAATTTTCTTACTCTCCTATTTCACCATACCCCCACCAGCCCCTTAGCACTTAATTCAGTTCATAGAAATCTATTGCACCATAGCAAGCAGGATTTTTCCCTCTTGCTTCTTTAGTAATTTTTTCACTTTTGGATTTATTGTATCTTAATCGTAAATCTAATTTGCCCTCTCTTTTTTTCTTTAGAATTATTTGAACCCCCCGAACTTTTTGGGATTTGTCTTTATAATCTGTATTTCTTACACTTATATCAAATCCCTCTTTTTTTACTTCCCGAAAAAACTCCTTTGTTCCAACAAATTCTTTTTCTTTTTTAATTAAAAATCTTGGCATATAATCTTTTTTCATTTTTTTATCAAGTTCTTTATAAAGATTGTAAAACTTGTTTCCAAGATTTTTCTTTGTTTCATGTGCATCAAATGAAATTAAAGCAACCCCTCCCACTTTTAAAATTCTAGATGTCTCCTCCAATGCCTTTGCTTTATTTTTAACATGCACAAATGAAACATTGCTAATAATTAAGTCAAAGAAATTTTCTTTGTAAGGGATTTTTTTCCCAACGTCCCAAAAATTTATTTTAGGTAAATTAGATTTTTCTTTGTTATCCAAAAAGATTTTATTTTCTTCAGCATTTCTTATAAAATCTTTTTTTTCTTTTATTCCATGATAACGATTAAGATTTATTCCATACAAATCAAGATTACTAAATTTTTTTCTTAATTCAAGAAGCAAGATTCCTCTCCCACAACCGATTTCAAGTAATTTTATTTTATGATTTTTCCTTTTTCTAAGTTCATTTATTAATCTCCTTTCCATTACAAAATTATTTAACCCTCTGCTAACTCCTTTTACATTCTTGACATAGTTTGGAATTTTATTTATCATCTTTTTATTATATCAATATAGGAAAAATCATTTATATAATTAACGTGCTTTCTGCCCCCAAGAAATTTTCTACTCTCCTATTCCACCTATCCAGCTTCTTGCCTACAATAATCCATAAATCTCTCCCTCTGTTCCCTTGTTAACTCCATAACTCTATCATCAACATAACAACCAACTTTAACAGGTAGGATTCTTTGTTCTCCAACTAAATATCTTGCAAGTTCTTTTGAAGCTCTATCAATTTCATCAGTACTCCATGCATCAGAAAAATCTCTTGCAGCTTCTCTAGGCTCTGTCCTATTAACTCCATATTCAATATCCCCATCCATATTTCCAGAAAGAGTATCCTTCACAATTGGAACACTAACTACAAGTGTTAAATGCCTTGTCCCAATATGAACATCTTTTCTTTTTAATTCCATTTTACTCTCTCTCCCACCCCCAGTTCCTCCTCCCATCCTACATCCCCTCCACCCCAGGATACCTACCCCCACCACCACGACAAATAAAAACATCACAACATAACAAACCCTACTCCAACCCAGGATACCCACCACCACCACCCATCCCCATCCCCCTCATATCAGGCCCCTTATTTTTCCCAGAAGAGATCACATCATCTATTCTCAAAATCATTGTAGCCACTTCAACAGCTGAACTAATTGCTTGAATTTTAATCTTTAAAGGTTCAATAATTCCTTGCTCTTTATTATCTTCAATCTTCCCATTAAAAAGATTCAAACCAGTATTAACTTCTCCAGCATCATGTCTTGCTTTTAATTCAGTTAAAACATCAATAGGATCCATACCAGCATTCTCAGCCAAAGTAATAGGAATAAACTCCATAGCATTTGCAAACTCTTCAACAGCCAACTGCTCTCTTCCTCCTAACTTCTGAGAAAACTCTCTTAATTTTTTAGCAACCTCAATCTCAATAGCTCCTCCTCCAACAACAATTTTATGATTCTTAATAACATCATTCACAACACCAAGCCCATCTTTAATAGCTCTCTCTATCTCATCCATCACATGCTCAGTCCCACCCTTAATTAAAATTGTCAAAGCTTTAGGATTTTCACAACCCCTAACATAAGTCATTGCTTCATCTCCCTCTCTAACTTCTTCAACAATTTCAGATTTTCCTAACTGCTCTCCTGTTAACTCATTTAAATTAGAAACAATCTTTGCTCCTGTTGCTTTAGCTAACTTTTCCATATCAGATTTAGTAACTCTTCTACAAGCATAAATTCCTTGTTTAGCTAAATAATACTGAGCAACATCATCAATACCTTTTTGACAAAAAACAACACTTGCTCCAGAATTAATAACCTTAGCAACCATCTCTTTCAACATCCTTTCCTCTTGCTCAACAAACTGCTGAAACTGTTCAGGTGAAGAAATTGAAATCTTAGCATCAGCTTCAGGTGTCTTTATCTCTAAAGCAGCATCTAATAAAGCAATTCTAGCTCCATGAACTTTCATAGGCATATCAACAGAAACTTTTTCCTTATCTAAAACAATTCCTTTAATCAACTCTGTCTCCTCAATACTCTCACCCTTAGCTTTCTCAATTTTAATATTAGAAATATCTCCTGTCAATCTAACTCCCTCAACAATTAAATCAGCAAATTTCTCTTTAACATCTTCAGCACCTTTCCCTGTCATTGAAGTCATAGCTATCTTTTTCAAATCTTCAACACTAGCATCAAAAGCAAGAGCATTCAGAAAAATTTTAGCTTCTTCAGCAGCAATCCTATAACCTTTAGTAATAACAGTAGGATGAATCTTCTTATCTAACAAAGCCTCTGCATTTTCCAATAACTTACCAGCAATCATAACAGCTGTTGTAGTCCCATCACCAACTTCAGAATCCTGAGTCTTAGCAATATCAACCATCATCTTAGCAGCAGGATGTTCAATATCCATTTCTTCTAAAATCGTAACACCATCATTTGTAACAGTAATATTCCCTGTTCCATCAACTAACATCTTATCCATACCCTTAGGCCCTAAAGTCGTCTTCACAGTCTCTGAAACCAGCTTAGCAGCTAATATATTATTTCTCTGAGCATCTTTTCCAAAACTTCTCTCACTATTATCTGACATAATAAATATAGGTTGTTTATCTCCCATCTTGAATTTCCTCAACTTTAGGTAAATCATTTAACCTACCCTGAATCCGCTCCCGATATCTTTCAACAGTCTCAAGATCAGATAACTCATCTCCAACAACTTCATAAATCTGTTGAAATCTACTATATAAAATATCAAGTCTTCTTCTGGAGTTAGTAAATCTATCTAGTCGTGCTGGTAAATCAATCTCTCCCTTAGCCATATCGCTTCTTAACTCTCTATTCAACTCAACAACAACACCTCTTACATCCTCAAGTTGTTTAGTTATATCTGTAAGATCCAGCCCAAGATTATAAAATGCTATATTATATCCTTCTTTAAAATGATGAGGACCTCTCCCAGCTAAAAAAGATTGTCTCTCAACATCAATCAATTGTTTATCTCCCATCTTTAATCAACTCCCAATTCAATTATAAAGATTGTTGTAGTCTAGTTGTATAATAATTTATATACAAAAATCATAACCTAAAATAATTGATAAAATCTTCATGTTATTTTTTTATTAATAAATTCTTAGGGGTGAAATGGGAAAGCGACGACTGGAGCGGTGAGTATATGTAATTTCACAAAATTATAATAATATGCTTGGCAAGTTACATATAGGAGTTTTTCACAGGGGTTTAAAATTCTCACATAATATAGTGCCACTCCTAAGTTTAAAAAAAACCAGAAAAACCATTTATAAAAATTATTCTTCTAGAGTATATACTTCCAAATCAACATAACACTTAAATAGAAGTATCGACTATAAAAACCATGAGAGAAATAAAAGCAGGAGACCTCATGACAAGAAGCTTTGTTTATTCACATCCAGATGATTCTTTAAGAAATTGCGCAAAAATAATGATAAACAAAAGAGTTGGCAGTTTAATATTAAAAGAAAAAGATGAACTAAAAGGAATAATAACTCAAAAAGATATTTTATGGGCATTAATTAAAAAAAATAAAGACCTAGATAATATCAAAGCAAAAGACATCTCAACAAAAAAAATCATAACAATAAACCCCTCAGCCTCATTAGAAAAAGCTTTTGAAAAAATGAAAAAAAATAACTTCAAATGGCTTCCTGTTGTATCAAAAAAGAAAGTTGTAGGAATGCTAACAATCAAAGACTTACTTGTAACAAAACCTGATTTCCATACTGAATTTGAAAGAACAGATATATCAGAAGAAGAAGATAAAGTAAAAAGAATTGAAAAAATAAGAACAACAAATGAAACAGTTGGGATATGTGGAGAATGCGGAAGTTATGATGAACTAAGAAAACTAGAAGGCCGAGACCTCTGTGGTTTCTGCCAAGATGCTGATAATTAACTTATCTTAAAATACTTTTCCAATCATTAACTTAATCTATAACTTTTATTAACCCTCAATCTATCATTAACCAAATAAAAATCAACCCACACACCACCTATCTTAAAATTCTCTCCAATCATTAACTTTTATTAAACCTCAACCTATCTTAAAATTCTAACTTAATCTATAACTTTTATTAAACCTCAACCTATCTTAAAATTCTAACTTAATCTATAACTTTTATTAACCCTCAACCTATCTTAAAATTCTAACTTAATCTATAACTTTTATTAAACCTCAACCTATCTTAAAATTCTAACTTAATCTATAACTTTTATTAACCCTCAATCTATCATTAACCAAATAAAAATCAACCCACACACCACCTATCTTAAAATTCTCTCCAATCATTAACTTTTATTAAACCCCCAACCTATTTTTCACCTTAAATAAAAATCAACCCACACACCACCCATCATTAAATCTCTTCACATTAATAAATTCCTAAAAACAAGATATCCGACCTAGAAGGCTATCGAGTTGGGGTGGTGGAATTAAACTCTGTTCTTATCATTAACTTTTATTAAACCCAAACCTATTTTTCACCTTAAATAAAAACCACTCCACACACCACCCATCATTAAATCTCTTCACATTAATAAAATTCTTTAGCGTAGAGGCTTGGCAAAGCCAGCCTCGAAGCCAGTACACAACATAAAAACATATTTAAATACATAATTCTAAATAATAATAAGAAAGAGGAACAAATATGCCAGAGAAAGACACACTATACCAAACAAAAGTAAAACATTCAGGAATTTTTGATTTCCCTGAATTATATAAATTCTGTTTTGAATGGTTCAATGATGAAGGATATGATATTCTTGAAAAAAAATATTCTGAAAAAATAAAAGGTGATTTAAAAGAAATTGAAGTAGATTGGGAATGTTTTAGAAAAGTATCAGATTATTTTAAATTTTTAATAAAAGTACGTTTTTATATTCCAAATATGGCTGATGTTGAAGCTCAAAAAAATGGCCAAAAAGTAAGTGCAAATAAAGGAAGCCTAGATGTAAAATTAACAGCTGTAATGATAAAAGACTATGAAAAAAGATGGGAAGGAAACGCATTTTTAAAATTCTTAAGAGGAGTTTATGACAGATATATAATCAGAGGAAGAATCGAACAATACGAAGCAAAAATAATAGGAGAGATAACAGATTTAATAGCTGAAATCAAAGCTTTCTTATCAATTGGAAACAAATAATCTTATGTTTTCTATCACAGCAAAATTTAAATAAATGAATCTGTAAAAGATATGATGAAAAAGTGGATATTATGTTTATTGATAATAGGAATACTACCATTAATCTCAGCAGTGGAGATCACAAAAACATCAGTAACAGACACAATAATCAAAGAACTAAATAATCCAGCGATTTACAATCTAGAAATTACAAATCACGGAGAATATGATGAATTTAATATTTACAATCTTATTGGAATAACTCTTCAACCATCAAGTCCTTTTTCAATTTTAAGACAAGAAACAAAACAAGTTGAACTTAAAGTTTACCCTAATGAATTTTTACTTGGAAGACAAACCCCTTACTCTTTTGTTTACAAAGTAAGAGGAAAAAATACAAATATAACAGATGATATTTTAACAGTAAAAATAGTTTCAATAACAGACGCTTTCTTAATAAAATCTAAAAATATACACTTAAACTCAACATCAGCAACATTAAAAATTACAAATCTTCAAAACTTTCAATTCAATAATATTACTTTAGATTTTAATTCTAAATTCTTTTCAGAAGAAGAAACAATTTCCTTAGAACCTTATGAGAAAAAAGAAATTATAATTCCTATTGAAAGAGCAAACTTAAGAGGATTAAGTGCAGGAGACTATAAATTTATCACAACAGTAAAACTTCCAACAGAAGATAAAGAAATACAAAGCACACTAACATTCACAGAAAAAGCAGACATAACTAAAAAAGAAGAATCATCAGGAATAATAATTCACACAACAGAAATCACAAAATCCAACGAAGGCAACCTTCCAATCACTGTAGACATTCAATCTAGAAAAAACATAATCTCAAGATTACTAACTTCCTTTAATATAGACCCAACTAAAACTGAAAGACAAGGTTTCTTTATAGAATATACATGGCAAAAACAATTAGAACCAGGAGACAGCTTAGAAGTAGAAATAACAACAAACTGGATAATCCCTCTTTTTATAATAATATTCATCTTAATAATAATTGCAATATATTTCTTATTTTTCTCAGCTAATCTAATACTAAAAAAATCAGCTCATTTAATGAGAACAAAAGGCGGAGAATTTGCACTAAAAATAACACTTAGAATTAAATCAAGAAAATACATTGAAAAAATAACACTAGCAGACAGATTTCCTCACTTACTAAAACTTCACTCTAGATATCTTTCTCAACCAGAAAAAGTTGATCTCAAAAACAACAGACTACTCTGGAACATAACTCAGTTAAGCAAAGGAGAAACTCGTATATTTACATATATTGTTTATTCTAAAGTCGGAGTTGTTGGTAGATTTGAAATCCCTCAAGCAACAGCAATCTACGAGGCCAACAACAAAGTCCATGAAACTTACTCTAACAAAGCTTACTTTGTAGGTGAGCAGAAACACGAGGAAAAATTCTGATTAATCAAATAAACTTCTAGCTAACTCACAACCTATCTTGAAATTTTCTCCAATCATTAACTTTTATTAAACCCCAATCTAATCACCCTCAAATAAAAACCAACCTACTCACAACCTATCATTAAACTTTCTCCAATTAATA
>JAHIVP010000023.1 GCA_018816335.1 Nanobdellota archaeon
AGCTAAGAAAGCTGAAAAGAAGAAAGTTGTAAAAGTTAAAAGAGGAGGTTCTTCATTAGCTGTAGGTAGAGGTGTGTTGGCTGGGATTTTGTTGTGGGTTTTGATTTTTGTTGAGGTTTCTATTGTTTTGTTTGTGTTTAAATTAGGAGCTGGAAGTTTATGGTATTTAATTGTGCATTATGCTTTGCTTGCAATTATAATTGGGGTTGCTGCTAATTTTTATTTTAATAAAAGAAGTGTTAAGCCAAATGCTAAAACTGGTTTGTTGTTAGGTTTGGTTATGGTTGTAGTTGCTGTTGTTTTAGATATTTTGATAACTGTTCCTGCTTTTATTGGTGGTGATTATTCTTTATTTTTTAATGATCCTTCTATGTTGGCGGGGTTGGTGGAGGTTGTTATTATTTCTATGTTGATGGGTGTGGTTAGGAAGTAGAGTTTGTTTACCACCCCAGACAAAATCAGCTCGTTGCTCGCTGATTTTGTTTTTAGGAGATTATTAATTGAAAGAAATTTTTGATTTTAGTTGGTTTTTATAATTATTAATTCTTAGAATATCAGTTTTCGTCAGCTAATTCCTAACCACGCTCGCTTTGATTTAAAGTTCTCCATTCCCATTAATAATTTCACTTTCTTGTACCCTCGCTAAATCAGAAACTTTATCACCTTCTTGCAACTTAACAATTCTAACTCCTTGAGTTGCCCTGCCCATTATTCTTAATTGTCTAACTTGTGTTCTAATAACTATTCCTTTTGATGTTGAAACAATTATGTCATCTTTTTCTGCAACTGAAACTGTTGTAACTACTGGGCCTGTTTTTGATGAGACTTTGAGATTGATTACTCCTTTTCCAGCACGTCCTGTTAATCTGTAAGAATCTTTTTCAGAACGTTTTCCATAACCTTTTTCTGTGATTGTAAGAACTGTGTTTTTTGATTCAGGGTTTAATATTTCTAAAGATATAACTTCATCCCCTGCTCCTAATTTTATTCCTGTGACTCCGTAAGAAGCCCGACCCATTGGACGAACTGCTGGAGATTTGAAGTGTATTGCTTGTCCTTTTTTTGTTACTAATAATGTTTCATCATTATCTTTGATTATTTTTACATCTATTAGTTCGTCGGAATTGTCCATAGGTAGATTAATTGCTTTAACACCTGAAGCTCTTGGTTTTGATAATTGTGCTAGAGGAAGTTTTTTTACTATTCCTTTTTTAGTTGCAAACATTAGGTGGTCTTCAAATTTTCTAATTGAGATTACTGATTGGACTTCTTCATCTTTTAGGTTTAGTAAGTTGATTAAAGCTTTTCCTTTACTGTATTTTTCTGCTGCAGGAATTTCGTGAGCTTTTAGCCAGTAAACTTTTCCTTTTGATGTGAATAAAAGTAAGTAGTCGTGAGTTGAGCAAGTTAGTAATTGTTTTACAAAATCTCCTGTTGATAAATCTGAACCTATTACTCCTTTGCCTCCTCTTTTTTGTTCTCTGTAGTTTTTCACGTCGATTCTTTTGCAGTATCCTTTATCTGTTATTGTAATTACAACATCTTTTTTTTGAACTAAATCTTGTTCTTTTATTTCTGAAAGTTTTCCAATTATTTTTGTTCTTCTTTCATCTCCGTATTTTCTTTTTATTTCTGAGATATCTTTTTTAATTAAACTTAGAACTTCTTGTATACTTCCTAAGATTTTTTGTAGTTCTTTTATTCTTGCTTCTAGGTCTGATTTTTCTTTTTTTAGTTTGTCTGCTTCTAATCCTGTTAAATTTGATAGTTTCATATCTAAGATTGCTTGAGCTTGGTTTCTTGTTAAAGAGAATTTCTTTACTAAATTTTCTAGAGCAAGAGTTGGGTTTTTGCTAGCTTTGATTAGCTTTACAATTTCATCAATGTGTTGAAGTGCTTTTAGTAAGCCAAGAACAATTTCTAGACGAGCCTCTGCTTTTTTTAGTTCAAACTTTGATCTTTTTGTGATTACTATTCTTCTGTGTTTGATATATTCTTCAAGAATCATTTTTAGATTTAGAACTCTTGGTTTTCCTGCAACTAGAGCAATCATGTTTGCATTAAAATTGTCTTGTAATCTTGTGTTTTTGTAGATTCTGTTTAATGTGAATTTTTCTCCTGCTCCTTTTCTTAATTCTATAACTATTCTTATTTTTCCTTTTGCTGATTCATCTCTTATATCTGAAACATCTGGAAGTTTTTTATCTTGAGCAAGTTTTGCAATTTGTATAATTAAATCTGATTTGTTTAACATGTATGGAATTTCTGTGATTATTATTTTTGTTCTTCCTTTTGATTCTTCTGTTGTTGTTCTTCCCCTCATTACAATTCTTCCTTTTCCTGTTTTGTACATATCAATAATTCCTTCTGATGTTATTGAAGCTCCTGTTGGAAAGTCTGGACCTGTTACTACATTTGCTAGTTTTTCAATTGTTATGTCTGGCTTGTCAATTAGTTTTGTAATTGCATCACAAACTTCTGTTAGATTGTGAGGAGGGATGTTTGTTGCCATTCCTACTGCAATTCCTGATGCTCCGTTGATTAGTAAGTTTGGAAGTTTTCCTGGAAGTACTTCTGGTTCTTTTAGAGAGTTGTCGAAGTTAGGTAACATTTTTACTGTTTCTTTATCTAAATCTTGAAGTAGTTCAGATGAGATAGATGCTAGTTTTGCTTCTGTATTATGACTAATAAATCCCCCAGAGATAAAAGAATGACAATCACTATCAACTTTTATGGAGTAGACCTTTTGTATTCCAGCTTTTTCAATTTTAGATACTTTATCAAATAAATATTGGTAAGTTAAGAAATATTCAAATATTGAGGAATAATCTTCTCCTGTTTTTTGTTTTAAAATTTGACAAACTTTTTGATAATTAGAACCCATAGAAGAATATCTATCAAAGTTATTAGTTGAAATAAATTTAGAATTGTCAATTTCTCTGATAAAATCGGATATAAAAGGAACATAATCTGTTAAAGAGCTATCTTTTTTATAATTTAAAATTACTAATTCTAATTTTTTGTTTTTCTTTTCAAAAAGAAACCCTATATCTTTATAGAATCTAAATACATTTCTTTTTCCTCTGAGATATAATTTATGGATTAATTTGTATTTATCATATCTTTTTGTAGCATCAATTCCAAATCTTAATAACAATATTTGTAAAGTGTCAATGAGCTTCTCACTTTTTGAACAGCAACTTAATTCAATCATTTTTCTAGAAAAACTAATACTTCCATCTCCTTCAAAATAAGCTCTTAAAAATTCTTTAACAATATTTTTCGGGGACTCTAATATTAATTGAGAGATTTCTTTTCCAGCAGAATTTATAGTTAATAATCCTATGTTTCTAAGAAATTCAATTGTATATCTACAATGACATTCTAATCTAAAATAAGAAAGTTTACCATAAGAAGAAGGTTCTTTTTTGAATTTATGTAGTTTACTATCTGGGAAAGTATTGTTCCATTTATTTTTAAATTCTTGTATCCATTTAATATCAGAATTACAAAATTCAATTTTATTTTTCCCTATATATGCTTCTGAAACTAAACTTCCTAGAATAAATGCTAAATCTTCATCTAATTTTTTTGGAAGAATTCTTTTTTTACTTCTATTATCTTTTAAATTTGGGTAAAATCTTTTAAGATCAATGTTGTTTTTTGGAAAGAAATTATCTGTTAATCTATCTAAAACAACAATATCTCCTTCTTTAATTTTTTCTAATAACTTCCAGCAAAATACTGGTTTTCCATAAGAATTTTTTGTTAATATTAATAATGGATGATTATAACTTCCTGTAATGGAGTAGCCCTTGTTTGTAGTTAATTTTAATGTTTCATGTTTTCCAGAATCAAACCATTTAGAAGCATTATTTAATTTTTTGTCTTTACTGAGAATTTTTAGGTTGATGTTTTCTTTATTTGAAATTTTATCAATTCTTTTTAAACCTTTTTCTGTTACAATTAAAGAATCTCCTGCTACACAATATCTCATTGCAGCTTGGGGGTCTCCGTCAACTGATCCGAAATTTCCTTGTCCGTGAATTAAAGGGTATCTTAAAGAGAAATTTTGAGCCATTCTAACTAATGCGTCGTAAACAGCTGTGTCTCCGTGAGGGTGGTATTTACCTAAAACATCTCCAACAATTCTTGCACATTTTTTTGTTGGTTTTGAATTTTGTAATCCTATTAAATTCATTGCGTGTAAGATTCTTCTATGAACTGGCTTAAGTCCGTCTTCAACAGAAGGAAGTGCTCTTGAAACTATAACTGACATAGCATAATCTATGTAAGCTTTTTCCATTTCTCCTCTAATTTCTGCTCTGATTACTCCTTCTCCATCTCCTGGTTCAATTAGATTTTTCTGGATTTCCTTTTTTTCTTCTTGTTCTATTTCTTTATCTAGATTTCCATTTTCTTCTGGTTGTTTTGGTGTCATTTTTCTTAGTATTATATTTTTCTTATTTATTATTTAATTTATCTATACATCTATACTGTAAGGTGGACATTGGTATTTTGAACACTTCAATAATCTTGAGGTATATTGATTTTGTGTTTCATTCAAACAAAAGTCACCTACAACTTCAAATCCTTCTGGACAAACAATATGGTTTCTTTCTATACATTCGCAGTTTTCGATTAACCAGTCTTTATCTGGTTTGCAAAACTCATCTTTGTCTATGTCATCTTGGTCTGATATTTGTTCAGATAGATTTCTGTTTTCATTGTAGAGATAGATAGCTGCTATTACTAGAACTACTATCAATCCAATGTAGATTAGTTTATTGTTTTTCATTTTAAATAGTAAATGTAAAGTGCGCCGGGTGCGGGATTTCCGTTGAAAAATTCGAACCCACAAAGTCGCTAGACTTCCAGTTTTTCAAACTGGTGTGTATACCAATTCCACCAACCCGGCTTTGCACAACACCCAAAGATTTATATAATCTTAGAGCATTTTTGTAACATAAGTTCGCTAGACTTTTGTGTATGCCAATTCCATTGAACCTGCACTTTATCATTGTGGTTTTTTCTTTATTTATTAATATTTGTTTTGGTGTCATTTTGATAATTAGTGTATAAGTTTTGAAATTTTTGTACCATACAAATAACCCCCCCACCCACCCTTATTTATGGTGCAAAAATTTAAATTATTTATTCTAAACCTCCATAATCTAATTTTTCTCCAGGATCATACTCATAGTGATCTAATGAACTAGATTTTTTTAACCATCCTTCTTCAACTAATAATCCTAAACAATATTCTAATAGGGTTACATCTTCTGAGGATAATTTTAGTTGTTCACTTAAAGTTATAAGGGTGCTATCAAATGCTTTTCCTTCTTTGAATAATTTTATTATTCTTTTCTTTAGTTCTTCTATTTCAATTTTTCGAGCATCATAACTGTTTTTTATTTCTCCTTCCATCTTAACTTGTTTCTTCTCCTTTATCATCTAAATATTTCATAAATTCTTCTTCTGATAATTCTTCTTTTTCTGTTTCCATTCCTTCCCATTTACATTTATTGCATTTCCAGAGTCCGTTTCCTCCAACTACCATTACAACATCATCACTTTTACATTCAGGGCATCTTCGAATATTAAATGTTTTTCCTGTTTTTTTTTCTTTGGTTATACCTTTAGATTTGTTGTATTCTTCTAGGGAATCAAATCCTTGTATTATCCATTCTGGTGTTGCTAGTTTATTTTTTGGCATTTTATGCTAATTTTTTTATATTATTTATTGAGATAATTATTGCTCCTTTGCAAGGTTCTTCTTTATTTTCTTCAATTGATTTAACAAAGTCTAACCATTCTCCTTCTTCAAAATATTCTGCGGTTCCATCAATCCCATAACCTTTCCAATCTTTATTCCAAACAGCTAAACTAACTTTAGAGTTTCCTTTAATATTATTTATTGTTAAATTCATATGATTATTAGTAATAATTATTTTTTCGTTTTTAATCTTAACAAATGCTACTGCAATAACATGAGGATTTCCTTCTGAATTAACTGTTGCTAAAGCTACTGGATTTTCTTCAATTATCTTTTTAGTTTCTTCTTCCATCTTAAATATCAACAAGAGCTTCGTGAGCATGTTCTTGTATAAAGTGTTTTCTTAATTCAACATTATCTCCCATTAGGATTGAGAAGATTTGGTCTGCTTCAACAGCGTCTTCAATTGTGATTCTTTTTAATGTTCTTTTTTTAGGGTTCATTGTTGTGTCCCAAAGTTGTTCTGAGTCCATTTCTCCTAATCCTTTGAATCTTATTACCTCTACGTTTCCTAGTTTTGCTATTAGTTTTTGTAGAGCATTGTCAGAATAAACATAATGGTCTTTTTTCTTTTTGACTTTATATAAAGGAGAGACAGCGACGTAGATATTTCCGTTTTCAATTAGTTGAGGCATGAATCTGAAAAAGAATGTTAGTAATAGTGTTTTAATGTGTTGTCCGTCTACATCTGCATCTGTCATGATTATTACTTTATTGTATCTTAATTTTTCTATATTAAATTGTTCTCCAATTCCTGTTCCTATTGCTGTGATTAGGTTTGCAATTTCTTCTGATGAGAATACTTTTGCTGGTGGTGCTTTTTCAACGTTAAGAATTTTTCCTTTTAGAGGTAGTATTGCTTGTATTTCTTTGTCTCTTGCTTCTTTAGCTGTTCCACCTGCTGATTGACCTTCTACAATATATACTTCTGTTCTTTCTTTTTTCTTTGATGAACAGTCTGCTAATTTTCCTGGTAATCCTGAACCGCCGAAAGCTGATTTTCTTCTAACTAAATCTTTTGCTCTTTTAGCTGCTGCTCGAGCTTTAGCTGCTTCTGAAGCTTTTATTGCTATCTTTCTTGCAATTGCTGGATTTTCTTCAAAGAATTCTGATAAACATGATGAAACAATTGAATCTAAAATTCCTTTAATTTCAGAGTTTCCTAATTTTGTTTTTGTTTGTCCTTCGAATTGTGGTTCTGGAACTTTTACTGAGACTATTGCTGTTAGCCCTTCTCTGACATCGTCGCCTGTTAGATTTTCTGATTTGATTATGTTTTGTTTTTTTGAGTAGTCGTTTATTACTCTTGTTAAAGCTGTTTTGAAACCAATAATATGAGTTCCACCTTCAACTGTGTTAATTGTATTTACAAATCCAAATATGTTTTCTTGGTATGAGTTTGTATATTGAATTGCAACTTCAGCTATAATACTGTCTTGTGTTTTTTTGAAGTAGACTGGTTTGTGTATTGCTTCTTTACTTTTATTTATCCATTTAACAAATTCTTGAAGTCCTCCTTCATAATGGAATTCTTCTTTTTTCCCTGATTTTTCATCTAATAATATTATTTTTAATCCTGCGTTTAAGAAAGCTATTTCTCTGAATCTTGTTGCGAGGACATTGAAGTCGTAGTCTGTTGTTGAGAAAATTGTGTCGTCTGCAGTGAAGTTTATTGTTGTTCCTGTTTCTGATTTTTGACAGTTTCCTACTGTTTTTATTTTGTATTGTGTTTTTCCAATTTTGTATTCTTGTTGGTGTATTTTTCCGTTTCTTTTTACTTGTGCTATCATGTGTTTACTTAGAGCTGATACAACAGAAATTCCTACTCCGTGGAGTCCTCCTGAGATTTGATATGCTTTTTTGTCGAATTTTCCACCTGCGTGTAGTTTTGTGATTACAACTTCTAGGGCTGGAATTTTATATTTTGGGTGTGGATCTACTGGGATACCTCTTCCATTGTCTTCGACTGTTACTGATTTATTTTTATGAAGTGTTACTTTGATTAATGTGCATGTTCCTGCTAATGCTTCGTCTACTGAGTTGTCTACTACTTCGTATACAAGGTGATGTAAGCCATCTTTTCCTGTTGAACCTATATACATTGCAGGACGGTGTCTAACTCCTTCAAGTCCTTCTAGAACTTTTATTTCATCTGCTGAATATTTTTTTGTTTCTGGCATTTTTGATTTTTTTTGCTTTTGCTTCAATATATAATTCCCTCCCACCCTCCTATTTATGGAAGCAAAATTAATCTTTGTATTTTCAAATCAAATTAGATAATTTCCACTAAATGGCTTTAGTTTTTGCTAAAGTCAAGGTAGAAGATTACAACCTGTTGATATGTAAAAAACAACTTTGTTTATAAAGTTTTCCCCTTGTTTTTTTTGATTTGTCGACGGTAAATGAGAAAAATAGGGGATATGTATAGTACAGTATATATGTTGTAGTATATAGATTAAAATAGGGAATGTTTATCTCTGTAATGACCTTGGACTGCGTGTTCTCCGGGGGATGTTAGTAAATATTTTGCTTGTCGAGGGTCATATTTTGCAAATTCTAGGAATTCTAGTGTTTTTATTGTATCTGTAATATCTCCTGGTTTCCAGTTTCTATTTGATCTTTTTGATACTTTTTTTAAAAGTTCTGTTGATCCTAAAGGTCCGTGTTCATAAAGTGTTTTTGCTACATGGGTTATTCTTTTTCTTACTTCTCTATCTTGAATTCCTTCGTCTTTTAAATGTTTAGAAAATCCATCTTTTTTTTGTTTAGACATAACACAAAGAAATAATTTTTGTTTATAATGATTTATATTGTGAGAAATATATTTTAATTTTCAGAATCAGATTTTTCTTGTTTTTGTTGTTCGAGTTTGCTTGATTTTATACTGTGGAATGTTTCTGTCCATTTTACTTTTTTTGATTTTCTTAGATTGTTGTTTTTTTTACATTTGCCTGAACATAAATATGTTATTTTTCCTGTTGCACTATTTACTAAAGTAAGTCCTTTGTGCTGTTCATAATCTTTTCCGCAGAATGTACATTTAGGCATTTTCAAAATTTTCCATTATATTTATTTTGAAGATGTCCAGAAAATGAACTTGTGAATTTTTTGGCATTTTATTTTATTCCTCCGTATGGATGTGTTCTTGAAGACTCTGATGCTTGAGTTATTGCTCTTCCTACTTTATATAAAAAAGCAACTAAAGGAACTCCAACATAGTCTCTCATAAGTTCTCCGAATCTTGATAAATTTGATTCGTCAACTTGAACTTTTTTTAATCTTGGAGATGATTCAAAATGTCCATCACTTGATAATCTTCCTGATCTTATACTTCCTTTACTCCAGTCTTTTGAAAGACTATCTAGTGTTTGACTTAATCCTCTGTTTTTACCTTTCATCTTAACTAAACGCTCCTTTTGAAACTGATGATTTAATTCTTCTTGCTTCAATTTGAGTTTCTCTTAACATTAAAATATCTTTTAATCTTATTGGACCTTTGACATTTCGTCTCATTAATTTTCCTTTATCATTTCCTTGAAGAATTCTACATCTGATTTGTGTGATTTCTCCTCTGAAACCTGTTCGTCCAACTATATTTTCAACAACTGCTGGAACTGCTGTTCCGACTATACTTTCAGCTCCTTTTGTTGATTCTTTATTTCCTTGCTTAACTTTTTGTTCTCTTGCCATGTTAATTTATTTAAACTATTTTTTAGGTTGTTCTTTTTCAACAACTGCTATTGCTGAGCATGGAATGTTTATTCCTGCTGAAATTCCTAATTTTTGTTTGCTGTCGACTTCTCCTAACTTCACTCCTTTTTCTTTGCATAATGGTGCAATGTGAGCTATGATTTCTTTAGGTTCGACATCTTGAGCAACAACTACAAGTTTAGCTGTGCCTCTTTCTATGGCTTTAGTAACTTCGTTAATACCTTTTTCAATTTTTCCGGTTTTCTTTGCTTTATCTATTTCTATGTAAAAATCCATTTTGTTATATATTGAGAATAAATTAATATCCTCCTCCAAATTTAATTTGGTTCATTGGATAATATGTTATTTGAATTTTGGTTTATAAAGTTATCGCCAAGAAACATAAGTAATAAAAATTTATAAATGGAACTCTCAATGATTGATCATGGTAACCGAAGCTTTATTAAAGAAAAGTAGAGAATTTTCTAGAGACTCTCATGGAACAACTAGTCAATTGCTAGTTTTTGTTAAAACAATGCAGGAATTAAAGGATTTAGAAAATTTAGCAGATACATTTGAGGATGGGAATCCAAGTATAAGGAGTGAGTTAATACAAAAACACTTTTTTGTAGCTATTGATATTGAACAGGCGTCTGGGTGGGTAGAATCTGAAGACTGGGGGATGCCTAAACATTATGCAATTTTATATGGTTATGCTGCTGAAAGATTAGCTGAGTTTGAAAGAAAATATAATTCTCTATTACAAATTTAATTTCTTTAGTTAGTTACTTCCAACTAACTACCACGTCATCAGTTCGTTCTCTTGGTTTGATGTCAATCTTGTTTATGTCTTTTTCAAAGCTGCTGGAGTGGAACATAATCTCTCCGGTATAAGCAATCATTGCAGCATTGTCGACTAATAAAGATTTTTCAGGACAAAAGAAGGCCGCCCCCCTTTCTTTACACATTATCTTACACATTTCTTGTAACCTTGTATTGCAACAAACTCCTCCGCCTAATGCTAGCTCGTTTTTTCCTGTGTGTGCTAGAGCACGTTCTGCTGCTTCTACCATCATTGCGAAAACTGTTTCTTGTAAAGAGTATGCTAAGTTTTCGACAGTATATTGTTGCTCCAAATCAGGCTTGCGCCATGATTTTTCGTTAGGAATTTTATTAATCTGAAAAACTTTTGAAGATGTTGATGAGTTAACTTTATTTAATTTAGATTTATCAGGTAATTTATCATAGAGTTGTTTGAGTTTTGTTAGTAATCCTGAAACTGAGACATCCATTCCTTTTATTGAATAAGGGAGTTCTATTAGGTCTGGAATTTGTTTTTTAGATGGGTCCCACCCACCCACCCTATCAGTTTGGTTATTAATAGAAGAAGATCTGTTATCAGATTGATTTTTATTAATAGGATTGTTTTTGTTGTTGGTTATAAATTTCTCAGCTAGTTCAGCAATCTTAGGGCCTCCTGGGAATCCTAAGCCTATGTAACGAGCAAATGTGTCAATCATGTTTCCTACACCCATGTCTAGTGTTTCTCCGAAGATTCTGTATTTTTCTGCAGCATAAGAAATTATTTGTGTATTTGCTCCACTTACATAGAGAAGAACTGGGTCTTTTGCTCCAACAATTTTTGTAATTTCTAAATGAGCTATGCAGTGATTGACAGGAATTATTGGGATTGATAATTTTTCTGCTAATTGTTTTGCGAATTTCATTCCTTCTAATAATGAAGGAGCTAAACCAGGTGCGTTTGATAGAGCTATAGCTTTTATTTCAGATTCTTTTATATTTGCTTTTTCTAAAGCTTGTTTGTAGATTTTATCTTTAACTTTTTCGTGATGTTCTGCTACTTCTGTTGGTATCATTCCACCTTGTCCTGATTTTGTTGTGAAGCTGTCACTGATGTTGCTTAGTATTTCTCCTTCTTTGACAACAGCCACACCAAAGGTGTGTGCTGTTGATTCAATTCCTAGTATCATAAAATAAATATAGAATTAGTATATATAAAACTTAATAAAAAATCTTTGATTTTTTAAAACTTAAAATCTAAAGATTGAAACTTAATAAAAATATTAAAAGAAAATAAAAAATAAAAATTTACTTTTTCTTCTTTTTTGCAGCTTTCTTTTTTCTTCCGCCTCTAGCCATCTTTGCTTCACATACATTTCCTTTTCCATCTACATAGTATAGATAACCAGATTTTCTTTCAACCACGTTTTTAGCTATAATTTTTCCCATTTTGACCTCCTTTTTTTGTAATTATTATTTTTCTGACGTCGGTTTAGTATTTAAACTTTGTGGGGGTTTATTTGCCGACGATAAAATCAATTATTTTTTTATTTTTGTTATTAATTGGTATTTCTATTAATCTAGTGAATGGTTTTTTTGGAGAAACAGCGAGTTTAAATGGATGAACTATTTTAAAATCTATAATTTTATTTTCATTTAACCATATTGCTAAGAAAGAGTAGAAGACAAAAAAAGAGTGAATTGAAGTTTTTGTAGGGGTTTGAAAATCAAATAATAATGGGGTGGTCAAGGATGTTGTGAACATTAAACCTTTTATTTTTCCTAGTTCTGAAACCTTTTTTATTTTAGGAATTTCTATTGATTTGTTTTTATAGGAAATTCTTAGTTTCATTTTAAGAATTTACTAGACTAAAATTTTTAATTTTTGGATAGTTGAGTTTGTTTTTCATTTTTTGAATTTTAATTATGATTCCACCTCCCTTGGCAATTTGATTGTAATTATATTTTTGTATCTACAATCAAATTGTTTTTATTAATTCCCTATGATTTTTATGATGAGTCTAAGTGAGGGTATGATTTAATTTAGGTTAAATTATCTTGAAATTCTTTCTTTGATTTATATTCTTGGAAGAGTTGATCAACACTTCTGTCTGTGACTTTGTTATGATGGACAAATCCTCCTCCGAAAGTTTTTGGAATGTGCATCATTTCGTGGACAATTATTTTCATTTGATCTTCTTGACTCATTTTATCAAATCTTTCACTTAGGAATTCTAAAACATAAAATCCTTTTCTTCCTAAAGCTTTTTGCATAACTTTGTTTAATGCATGGCAACGAGCAATTGTTCCTCTGGATTTTGTTCCGTGGGCTCTAATGCAAACTACATCATTTAGCTTAACATGATGATATCCGAGAGTTAGGACTATGTGATTTAATCTTTCTTGTATGTCTTGTGCAAATTCGTATTTCACTTTTTTTTATATACTAGTTTTTACCTTTTTTTTATGATTTGTTTCTCTTTGATGTCTTTTAAATATCTTCATTGTCGAGACTTGAAATCCTCTTGCTATTTCTTCGGAAAGCATTTCATCTGATTCTCCTGCTCTTTTTATATTATGAACTACTGCAGTAACATGGTATTTTGGAACTAAAAAATGATTATTTCGATTGCGTTTTCCTAAACTATTAAGCACTTCTGAAAATTCATCAGTTCTTGTAGACCCAGAGATGTACCCTGTTCTTTGATTATAACTTAGTAATAATTTTCCAGGAATATATAATAAAAAATCTCCATTTTCACCATATAATGGATATACTTTTTCTGTCATTTCAGTTAATAATTCTTTGTTTAACATTTTACTTCTAATATTTTATTTTTAGATTTTAATCCTGATTTAATTTTAACTTCTTTTTTTAGATGTTTTTTCATTATTTTAATTAGTTCTATGTTTGCTTTGTTGTTTTCTGGAGGAGATTTTAATGATATTTGATATTCTGTTTCTGATATTTTTGTGATTTCTTGTTTTTTTGAATTTGGTTTTACTTTGATTTTTATTTGCATATTAATTAGTATGAATCTCTATTGCATCTCTGTGTTTAAGTTCGTGATCTTTTCCTATTGATTTTTTTGTTTTGACGTCTGTTGCTCTGGCAAAGTTGTCTCCGAAGTCTGAATGGAGTTTGTAAGCAAAGTCTAGTGCTGTTGAACCTGCTGGAACTAGGAAGCAGTCTGGAAGAACATTTCCTTTTGAATCTGCCAGCTTGTTTACTCCTGCAGGAAATATTGCAATGTAGTTTAGTAATTCAAATACTGTTTTATTTAATACATTTTGGATTCCTGTTGAATTGTAAATATCTAAAACATTTTTTTGAACAAAATCTAATGCTGTCTTCTGTTTGTCATTTAACTTTTCTTTTTCTAATATTTTGAACTCTTTATCTCCTGAGATATACTCTATTAATTTGTCTTTGTGAGCCTCTCTTAATGCTAGCTCTGCTTCTGATGAACACGGGATTATTGGATATTCTGGAAATTCATTTTTTATGATTTCTAGGTTTTCTTTTGCTTTTGGAGTATCACATTTATTTGCAGCAATTATCATAGGTTTTGAGATTTGTCTTAGTTTTCTTGCAAATCCAAAGACCTCTTCCTCGGTCCAAGAAGTTGGTTTTTCATAATCTAATTTTACTTTTAACATTACTTCTTTGACTAAATTTTCATCTATTTTTAATCCAGAGAATTGAGTTGCTATTTGTTCTGAAAATTTGCTTTTTGATGTTTCAATACTTTTTGCAAATGTTTTCCATACTTTTTTTAAAATGTTTGAAAACCATAAATCTAATTCTTTTTCTAGAAATTTTATGTCATTTCTTATATCTGTGTTTTCTGCATTTTGTCCTTGTTCATTTGTTTTTCCTGATAAGTCAACTATTTGAATAAATGCGTTTGCTTGTCTTAAGTCATCTAAGAATTGGTTTCCTAATCCTTTTCCTTCGCTGGCTCCTGGGACTAGGCCTGCTACATCCATTAGCTCTACTGGGACAAATCTTTGATGGTTTATACAGTATCCTTCTCGGGGATTACATTGTTCATTGAAGTCTTTGTCTATACAGTCTATTCTTACATATCCCACCCCGTGATTTGGTTTGATTGTTGTAAAAGGGTATGAAGCTATTTCTACTTCTGCTAGAGTTGCTGCTTTGAAGAATGTTGATTTCCCTGAGCTTGGTTTTCCTACAAGTCCGATTAACATAGAAATGTTGAGAATTAAAGGTTAATAAATTTAATTAAAAAAAGAAAAAAGAAAACCTCAATATTGGAGGTTTAAGTTTAAATAAAAAATAAAAAAATTTAAAACTGTTTTGAAGAGTTTACTTATTCAGCGTCATCTGCATCATCTGCTGGTGCATCATCTGCTGGTGCATCATCGTCACCTGATTCTTCTTCTTCAGAATCATCAGCTTCAGGTGTTTCTTCTTCTTTCTCTTCTTCTTCTTCGTTTGTTTCTTCTTCGCCTTCCATTTTTATCACGTTTCCATAAATTAAAATTAGTTTTTAAATCTTTCTCTGTACTAAGAGTAACAACATTGAGGTTATTAAACGAATACTTTAAATATCTTTAATATAATTTAATTATTGTAGCTCATTGCTATAATAATGAGCCTGTAGCTCAGCCTGGTTAGAGCACCAGTCTTATAAGACACTGATTCATAAGAATCGGAAACCAAAACTTTCTAGGAAAGCTGGGGGTCCGCAGTTCAAATCTGCGCAGGCTCATTTATTTTTTAATTGTTTTAGATAAATTTAAAAGTAGATTTTTTGTTAGTTTAATATGCCCCGTTAGTCTAGAGGCCAAGGATTCTGCCCTTTCAAGTGAACCTTTTTAAAAGGTTCCCAAAAAGACGAAGAAAGGCAGTGACCCGGGTTCGAATCCCGGACGGGGCATGTTTAAATAACTTAAATATAATATAATATAAAATGGCAAGAAAAAGATTAAAAAGAAATGTTCAAAGAGCAATGGCTCGTAGAAGGCGAGGAGCAAAACAAAGTAAGAAAGGTCTTGTGAAAAAACAAAGTTTGAAAAAAGTATCTCTGTGAAATCTTTGTAATTTTCGAAACTCTTGAAACTTTGTTAAACTTTAAATTCATAAAGTTTAAATTGAAAGACACCAAGGTTTCTTTCTATCTTCCTTAAATTTTGTTAAACTTTAAATTCATAAAGTTTAAATTGAAAGACACCAAGGTTTCTTTCTATCTTCCTTAAATTTTGTTAAACTTTAAATTCATAAAGTTTAAATAAGCTCTAAATTCTACAAAAATATGATAGATCTAAATTTTGATAAACTTGATGGCTTAGTTCCAGCAATTGCTCAGGATTATAAAAGTGGAGAGGTTTTGATGTTGGCTTTTATGAATAAAGAAGCTTGGGATAAAACTTTGGAAACAGGGAAAGCTCATTATTTTAGTAGAACTAAAGATAAGTTATGGATGAAAGGGGAAACTTCTGGAAATTTTCAGATTGTTAAGGAAATATTAATTGATTGTGATGATGATAGTGTAGTTTTGAAGATTGAACAAATTGGAGGTGCTGCTTGTCATACTGGTTATAATAGTTGTTTTTATAAAAAAGTAGATGAGAATAAAGATATTAAGATAATTAAGAGTGAGAAGGTTTTTAAACCAGAAGAGGTGTATAAAGAAAAATGAAAATTATAATAAAATGAAAATTTTGAAAATTGGGTTGCCTGCAGGAAGTTTGAAAGATGCTACTTTTGAGTTATTTAAAAAAGCTGGATTTAATATTACAATGAATGGGAGAAATTATAAACCTCAAATTGATGATGATGAAATAGATTGTACATTGATTAGGGCTCAGGAAATTCCAAAATATGTTGAGAATGGTGTTTTAGATGCTGGGTTAACAGGTGAGGATTGGATAAATGAGACAAGTTCTGATGTTAAGGAAATTGAGGAATTGTTATATGCTAAACAAAGGTTAAAGAAAGTTAAGTTGGTTATTGCTGTTGCTAATGATTCTAATATTAAGTCTGTTAAGGATTTGGAAGGAAAAAGAATAGCAACTGAGTATGTTAATATTACAAAAAGATATTTAGAGAAGAATAATGTAAAAGCTTTAGTTGAATTTTCTTGGGGTGCTACTGAAGTTAAGGTTCCTGAGTTGGCTGAAGCAATTGCTGAGTTGACTGAAACTGGTGCTTCATTAAAAGCTAATAATCTTAAGATTATAGATACAATTATGGAATCTTCAACTAAATTTATTGCTAATAAAAATTCTATAAAAGACCCTTGGAAATATGATAAGATAAATAAGATTGCTTTGTTGTTGAAGGGAGCTTTGCTTGCTGAAGAAAAAGTTGGTTTGAAAATGAATATTGATGATCATCAGTTGAAAGATGTTTTGGAAATTTTGCCTGCATTAAAGCATCCTACAATTTCTCCATTAGGTAAAGATGGTTGGTTAGCTCTTGATTCTATTGTTGATGAAGCTGTTGTTAGAGATATTATCCCGAAGTTGAAAGAGTTAGGTGCTGAGGGTATTGTTGAGTATCCTGTTAATATTGTAGGAAAGGAAAGTCGGCGAAGCCGATTTGGGAGAGCGATATTGCGAAGCAAAGAGCGAACTCTTTTCCTGATATTCAGAGAAGTTTGAAAAATGGCGATTATTCATTTTGTATATCCTTATCGTCGTCAATGACTTTTATTTCTGCATCATAACCTTTTATAAATTCTCCTTCATACACTTTTGCATTATGTCCTTGTTTAGCCATTTGTCTTGCAAAAGTTATGGCATCCTTTTTATTCCACCGAATGTTATGATGCGTTCCTGCTACATCATAATCTAAAACGATGAAGTATTTTTTCACTTTCTGTTTAGTTTTTAACGATTTACGAGCCATTTTTCAAATTTGGTGAGCGAAGCGAACGCTCTGAATAAGATTATTCCTTAGTTCTTTAGATTAATTTTTGATTTTAAATCCACCACCCCAACTCGTTTGTTTCCATGGTCAACAAACTCGTTTTAGGATTTTGTTAATAAATAAGAATTTTTATGATAGGTTTGATTTGTTTAGAATAGAATATAAATATTCTTTAAATTAATTTATAAATCTAATTTTTTAAATATAAAACTTCCCATTTTCTGAGCTGGTGTTCTGGAATTTCAATTTTATGTACATATGATTTCTTTTTTGGAGAATTTACTCTGTAGAATATTCCCATTATAAATCCTATTCCAATTCCTGATAAATGGGCTAGGTTAGCTATGTTTGTTGGGTTGAAGTAGCCTATTACATCTGCTCCTACCCATAATATTGATGCTATGAATAAAGGCATTGGAATTCCAAATGCAAAAACAGCTATTGTCGGACGCATGATTGTTAGAGCTCCAATTACTCCAAATATTGCTCCTGAAGCTCCTAGAGCTGCATCATAAAAGAATACAGAGAATATTGAGGCTATAATTCCAGATACAAAGAATACAATTAGGAAATTATTTGATTTGATTTCTTTTTCTAATATTAATCCAAATAAAATAAGTGCGAATAAGTTGAATAGTAAGTGGGTTATTGAGCTGTGTAAGAAAATTGATGTTACAATTCTCCATGGTTCTGATAGTGTTTTTGATGAATCTAAGAGAAATGTTTCTGTTAGTCCGGGGATGATGTTTTGAAGGAAGAAGATTATTATCATTATAAAAGATAACCAAAGAGCGTAGAATTTTACTTTCATTTTATTATTAATTCAGAAAGGTTTTTAAATTTAAGTTTGTGAGAGTTTTTTAAGAATTTTATTAATGTAAAGAGAATTTTAATGATAGGTGAGCAGTTTAGGTAGAAAGATTTATATATGAGATTTTTGATATAAAGTTATGACAGCGAAAACTTTAGGGAGTTATCCCCATTGTTGAAATAGAAGATAATTTTTTTAGCTGTTGCTTTCTTGGAAATGATAAGGTTTTTAATGTTCTCTTAACTAAAGAGATATATAGTGGATGTTGTGTAACGGTAGCACGCTTGGTTGTGGCGAGCGATTTCGCGAGTGGAGTGGTGGGTTATCCATTACTCAAAGGCGAGCGAGGTCGGGAGTTGAGGGATTTTGCCCTCAAAACAAATTGCAAAATCCAAGCAGACAGAGTTCGAGTCTCTGCTTCCACTTTTTATATTTTAGATAAATTTTTGGGGTTAAAGCAAAATGACTGCTGATTGTATTCATAGTACCTATAACAAGAGATAGTATAGGAAGACTTTCAAAACTTTATAGAGATGTTTTTTCTGGCTTCCCGTGGTATGAAGATATGGCTTGCAAAGGATGTAAAGCATTATACACTAACAAATCTATTCCAGAACAGTCAAGAGATAGAGTTAATCCATTAAGAGATTTAGAAAACTGTGTCAAGTGTGGGGTTCTGTTAGTATCTTATTATCCCGATATAGTTGATCAAACAAAATTAATTCAAGAAGCGACAGGTCTTGAGGGATTTATTGGAAATTTGGCTATTGTTGGAGATTTTCCAGTCGGATTTAGTTGGGGATATAGAATGCCTATTGATAGAACACAGAGTGTAAATTTTCCTTTGATAAGATCTCTTTTTGTTGAAAGAGGAATAAATCCAGAAAAAGCATTTTATGGTGCTGAAACAGGGGTAGTTGAACAATATCAAGGTAGAGGAATAGGCTCTGCTTTGGTTTCTAAGAGAATTCTTGAAGCCTCTAAATCAGGACTTGAGTATTTCACATTTAGAACAATTAATCCCCAAATGAGAAAAATTATCTCTGATTTATTTTCAGGAAATTCTCCTATTGAATTATTTAACGATCCAGAAACACAAAGTCTGTGGTTTTCTTGGGATTTTAAAGATTTTAATTGCGAGACTGCTGAGAAGAAAATCCGGGGGTTAAAATGAAAAACATAAAAGTTATTGAGAAAAAAGGAATCTATCCTGGAAAAAATGTTGTAGTTTTAGCTGGAGTACATGGAAATGAATCATTTGGAGTGAGAATGTTAGAAAAAGTTATTCCTAACTTAAAAATAGTTAGGGGAAAGGTTAATTTCATATTTGCAAATTTAGAAGCAATAAAACAAGACAAAAGATTTGTTGAATATAATTTGAATAGATGTTTTTATAAAAATCAACCTGTAAAGATAGTTAATACTCTTGAAGGCAAAACAGCAAGAGAAATAATTCCTTATTTAGATGAAGCTGATTTGATGTTAGATGTCCATGCTAGTAATAATCCTGAATCTGTAGAATTTGTTATTTGCATGCCCCAAAGTTTTGAATTTGCTAATATACTTCCTTTTGAAAAAGTTAGTTGGAACTGGGACGAGTTTGAACCTGGATCAACAGATTATTATATGAATCTTCAAAAGAAAGTCGGAATATGTATAGAGTGTGGTTATACAAAAGATAAAGAAAGTGAGAAGCGAGGAGAAAAAGCATTAATGAATTTTTTAATTAATTCTGGATCAATTAATGGATATTTTATTGGCTTAAAGAAACAGACTTATTTTAAGATAGTTGATTTGTATAAAAATAAAAATGTGTTTAAAAAATTTAAGGATTTTGATGATTTTGGAAAATTAAATGACAAAACTTTAATTGGATTTGATGGAGATAAAAAAGTTTATGCTAATGAAGGAGATTTTTTGTTATTTGTTAAGGATTCTGATAATTTAGGAGATGAGTGTTTTTTAGTTGCTAGAGAGGAAACATTATTAAATAAAGAAAGTTTAAATAAAGAAAAGAGGAATGGAGAGTAAAATGAAAACAGAAACTGTTAAAGGATTTAGAGATATAGAAAATGCTTCGAAAAGGTTTGAGATAAGGAAGATTATTGAGGAAACTTTCAAGCTTTATGGTTTTGAGGGTGTTGAGACTCCTGTTGTAGAATATGAAGAGTTTGTTAAAGGAGAGAATTCTGGAGATGATGCTGTGTCTGATATTTTTAAATTAGAAGATAAGGGAAAGAGAAAGTTGGCTTTGAGATATGAATTTACTTTTCAGTTGAAGAGACTTGCTAAGAATAAGAAGTTGCCTTGGAAAAGATATCAGATTGGTGAGGTTTTTAGAGATGAGCCTGTTAAGGCAAATCGATGGAGGCAGTTTACTCAGTGTGATATTGATACAATTGGATCTAGTGTTAGAGATGAAGCTGAGATTTTGAAGATTGTTTCTGAGTTAATGGATAAGTTAGGAATTAAAGTTGAAATTAATGTTAATAATAGAAAGTTGTTAAATGAGATTATAGATGAATTAAAAATTAAAAAGAAAGAACAAGTAATGAGAGAGATAGATAAGCTTGATAAATTAGATGAAAAAGAAGTTAAGGCTAATTTGAAAAAGTATGAAGCTGAGAAAATTATTGATATATTAAAGAAACCTAAATCTTATTTTAAGAAATATGAATCTTATAATGAAATTGAGGAGTTGGAGAAGTATTGTAAGTTTTATAATATTAAAATTAATTTTGTGGCTTTTTTAGTTAGGGGTTTGAGTTATTATAATGGAAGTGTTTTTGAGATAAAGGTTCCAAAGGTTGATGGGAGTGTGGCGGGAGGAGGAAGTTATTTGGTTAATGGAGTTCAGTCAACTGGAATTGCTTTTGGTTTAGATAGAATTGAGCAACTTGCTAATGTAGAAGTTGATAATAAAAAAGTTTTAATTATTTCAATTGGAAAAGATAAAGAAACTGTTGAATTAGCTGATAAATTAAGAGGAGAGGGAGTTGCTTGTGTTGTTAGTTTTGATAAAGTTGGGAAGGCTTTAGAGTATGCTAATTCTTATTCTATTCCTTATGTTGTTTTTGTTGGGGAAGAAGAAGTTAAGAAAAAGAAGTTTAAGTTGAAGGATATGGGAAGTGGAGAGGAGAGTTTTGTAAGTGAAAGAGATATTGGGAAGAAGCTTCGAATTTGACTTTGTCAAAATTCTTCGCTAAGAAATTATTAATTGAGAAAAATTTAAAGATAGGTTGTGAGTATATGTAAATATTAAATGATAATGGTTGAAAATTATTGGGTTTATTTATTCAACCAAACATAAATCTCATCAAAGTGTTTTTGACTATTTTTTATTGTTGAATATCATCTTTATTTGTTTTACTATCTTTCTCTGTCTTCTGTTCTAGATTGACTGCCTTTTAAATCTAAAAATTCTGCATCAATATCTGAAGGAATTCCTTTAATTTCTTTTTCTAATTTCCCATCTTTGTATATTTTAGTTGTTACTTTATCTGAGCTTAATCCTCTACTTTCTTGCACTTGTTTTATATGATTTATTTTTATATGATATGTTGCTACTCTTTTTTCTTTTCCATCTTTTTGTTTTTCATATTTTTTTATTTTAATCCAAGTTGCAATAGGTGTTGGGATTCTGACACTTTCATATCTTCTTATAACATCTCCGTGATAATCTCCGTGTATTTTGTAGTTTTTTATTGTAAATGGAGCATCAAGTGTAAAATAAGTTGCTTCTCCTGTTTCTAATCGTGTACATCCAATTGCTAAAATAGTGTTTAATGCTAATCCTACTAATCCTAATTTTCCTTTTTTTCTCATTTTATTTTCCTGATTTTTCTTTTGCAATTCTCCATAACCAATAATCAAATTGACTTTGATGAACATCTTTTGGTTCTCCACTACTATTTGTTCTTGAACTGGATTCTACAACTTTGTCAACTTTTAAATCATTATCTTTATCTATATATGATGTGCTTCTTTTTCCTTCTACTACTCTTAACATGTTTGTTGAATAACATCTGCTTATTGGATGTCTTGTTCTGAATTCAACATGTGTTTCATCTATTTTTCCTTTAAATTGATATTCACTTCTGCTTTGATTTCTAGGAACACAGAGAACCATACATCCTTGATATAGTAGAGTTGTTGCAAGAGTTAGTCCTAATAATAATTTTTTAATCATTTTTATGTAACCAAATAAAAATTTCTTCAAAGTGTTTTTCTTGTTGTAATGTGAGATGTTTTTGACAGTCTAAATGAAGAATAGGAAGAAAGCAGGTTATTTTTTCTTCTTTGTCTTTTGCTAGTGTTGAGTAAGGTATTTTATCATTGTTATGGAGTTTTTTTAGTCTTTGTTTTATTTCTCTAATTCTGTCATGAACACTTATTTGTGTTCTAGGAAGAACAAGGTCTGTTAGTTTTTTTGCTTGAGTGTCTGTTATTTCTCTTTTTATTCTTCTTGTTTCTGTATTTATTGCTTTATCAAGAGCTGACATTAATTCATTTAGTGTTACTTTTCTGTATCTTGGGAGAGGGGTTTTGGGGTAGAGTTCTGGTAGTTCATTTTCATCAATTTCTATTCTTTCGTATTCATATTTCTTTTTTTCTTCTTGTCCAAATAAGATTTCATCTAGTGTTTTGATTTCTTTATTTAGCAATATATCTGATTTTAGTCTTAATAATATCGAGGCTGCTAATAGAATTTTGCTTGAGATAAAGAAGTTTGCTTCTTCTAATTCACTTATTTTTTCTAGATATTTTTTTGCTAATAGTCCTAGATCTATGTCCCAAGGGACTAATTGTTCTGTGTTTATTAGCTCGTAAATCAGAGCTTGCCAGCTTACATCGTCGTTAGTTAGAATATTGTATACTTGATCTTGGTTTAGTCTCTCTTTTTTGTTATCTTCCATTATATATGTTTGATTACAATCAAATATTTAAAGGTTGATGTGGCTAAATATATACTTTAGAAGAGAGAGGACTATCTAAGGTCATTTGAAAAGTGACGTCATTGTACAAGAGTAACATTACCGAAAACTTTAAATAGTATTATAACATCATTTTATTATCACCTCTTTTTTCCCGGGAGAGACTGTTCAGCTACTCTTTTTGATCGGTTGTTCAGTCTCTTCAAGGGTTTGAAATGTTAAACGAATGTTAGATGATTTCTGATTTTGTTTAGAGGTTTTATGATCTATATAGATAAAAAAGAGTAAAAATATGATTTGTTCCCGGTCTAAAATTCGGTACGATATAGATGTTATTTACTCTTAAAAAAGTGGTTAGTATGATTTGCAACCAGTCTAAATTCTGGTACAGTATGGATATTAGTTGCTTTTTCTTAACATATTTACATCCCTTCTAAATTGGGGCATGGTGGGTATGTTTTGCATTATGATAATTTTTATAAACTCTGAGATTATTGATAAATATGGATAATCAAGATAGACCTAAGATTTCAATAATTTCAAGAAGAGAGTTAATTTCTGATACTGCTGGAGAGATACTTGGGAGAGGACTTGTTGCAGTAAATGCTCTTTATTATCTTGGGATTGTTGCATTAGTTGGAGGTGTTATTGCTTATACATCTGGAGGTGGAAATTAGATGGAAATCCAAGAGAGAGATGATAATTCTGTAGGAAGAGAAGATCCAGTAAAACGGGCTTTGGTATTGCCTACCGCAGTTACTTTGATGTATACTGCGCATCATTTAGTTAATGAATTAGTTCCTGGATATGTTTTGAAAGTTTTAGAAGCGTGCGGTCAAGCTTGTAGTAAATTATCTTGATTCTTCTAAATTGGGGCACTGTAAGTCTATTATAATAATTCTTATAAACCCTTAATTTATTAGTTTAAGATGGCAGTTCATACTTTTGAAATAACTCCTGAAGAAGCAAGATTTGATGTTCCTTTAGAAGTTGTTACAGATAGGATTGCCGAATTCTTGAAAACTACGGATTGTGCTACTGTTAAAGCAGTTGCTCTTAATCTAAGATTTCCTTTAGATCATGAAGGTTATAGAATTGGAGAAGACGGATCACAAGCTGCTTGGGAATGGGTAGATAAAGTTTATGAATTCCCTACTATTGCAGAGGATAGTCGAGAAAATGGAAAAAGATTAATTGCTACTCCTGTTAGAGCATTAGAAAAACTATTATATGAAAGAGGATATAATATGATTCATGATCGTGGGGATTATCATGATGGAAAAATTTGGTTGGATATAGGAAAAAGATTTTCTTTTACTTAGACCCTGTGAGCGTACTATAATAATTTTTATAAACTCTGAGATTATTGATAAATATGGATAATCAAGATAGAGATGATGATCTTGGATGTGGATTTGTTGATGAAAGAGAAACTCTTGATGCTCTAGCTTGGATTGATTTTAAAAGAAGAGCGAAAAAAGTAATTTATGTTGGAGCTGTTGCAGCTGGAGTTTTAGCTATAGGTTATGGTTGTAGTCAGCTTCCTGAAGGAAGTTTTGATAGAATGATGGAAAATATCTCTAGGATGTTTTGATTAGTTAAGTTATAATTTGGCTCGTTCCACTCACATATATTATCCCCCACCAGTTATTAATTAATTTTAAAAAAAGTTACTATGGGGGGGCTATATTCCAAGTTTCTGTTTTTACGTTTGGTCTTTTATCCCACCCTCCTCACCCTATTACCATCGGCTCCGCCGATGAATATATTATGAAAAGACCAAACTTAATTAATCTGGGATATAGCCTTATAGGGGGGTTGGTTTTAATAAAGAGTTTATTTATAATTGGATTACTTAGCTTCTTCTTTCATAAATTCAGTATAGTGGCATTTACCACAGTAAACTCTTGCTTTGTGTTTTGCTAAGAATGTTCCTGGTCCGCATCTTGGACAGTATTTATCTCTTTTTACTTCATCACCCTCTACTTTGTAATGTTTGTATTTTTTAGAAGCTGGTTTATTTTTATGAGGTTTTTTCCCTGTTTTTTCTATTTTCTTTTTTACTTCTTTCTTTTCTTCTGTTGGTTTTTCTTCTTGTGCCATTTTTATTATTATATATCTTTCCTCCACCCTTGAAAATTCGCTTGTTTTTATATTATAGTTTGTAACTCGCGAATTTTGTTATTATCTCCCACAACAATTAGATATTATTTAGTGTCCTCCTTATTTTCTTTTACATCAGTATTAGGTTGTTCAGTAGGTTTTTCTTCAGGCTTAGGAGTTTCTTTTGGTTCTTTTTTTGAAGCTTCCTTTGGTTGTTCAGCTGGTTTTTCTTCTGGTTTAGATTCTTGTTTAGGAGCTTCTACTTCAGGTTTTGTTTGTTCTCCTTCTGCAGGTTCAGCTTTGAATATATCTTCTAATTTTTTAGTTCCATCTTTTTTTACTATAGTATTAATTTGAGAAGTTTTTTCTGAAATTTGGTTTCCTCTAACTGTTTTTCTTTTTCTAAAACCTTTCATTGGGATTTTTCTAATTCCAACATCTCCTTTTTTAACAAGTTTTTTAGTTAATTGAGGTGTGTCAATATCTATTAATCCTGGGAATCCTGCTGAATCTGATGTTCCTGTTATTTCTAATTCATAACCTACTAGTTTTGTATCAATTTCTTCACCTTTTATGGTTTCACCTATTTTCTTTCCAACTAGAGAATCTGATTCTATTTCTATTTTGTATGTTTTTCCATCTTTATTTGAGATGTTAATTTTAAAAGCCATTCTAATGATATTTTATTGAAAAGTAGCTTTAAAAAACTTTGGACTCGTTTTTTAACTCATTCTAATCTGTAAATTAGAAGATTTAAAAAGCTTTGTGACTAATATGTTTTATGGGGTGGTTGTCAATTTTAAATGCGGTTATTCTTTCTTTTTTGTTAGCTGAGCTGATTAGAGTTTTGTTTTTTACTCAGAAATGGAAATTTAGATTTCATAAAAATCCTAGGCCTATTGAGCATTGGAAAAAGGCTCTTGTTGTTATGCTTCTTTTTGTTTTTATTTTTCCTTTTGTGAATTGGTTTTTTGTTAATTATATTTCTTCTATGTTGGATAATTTGGGATTTTATCAGATTTCTTTATTTTTTGTTTTATTTCCTGTAACATATTTATGGATAGATAAATGGATTTTAGGAAGTGATTGGGAAAATATTGATGTTCTTCCTGTTTTTGTTATTGTTGTTGATTTGATTTTGACTATTATTTTGTAATTTCACTAAGTTTTAATAATAACAAATCTTTGTAATTACATGAATAAAAAAACTAAATTTGGGATTTTTGTAGCTTTTTTATTAGTTTCGATTTTTATTGCTTTTTTTCCTGATTATTTATTTAATTTATTAGAGAGTGTTTTGAATTATTATTCTTATAGTCATTTTTTTGGAGCGTTGATTTTTATTTTGATTTTTATTGGTTTGACAACTTTTGCTTTTAGTGTTAGTCTATTAGTTGTTGCAGGAGCATTCTTTTTTGGTTTTTGGGAAATTTTGATTTATGCTATGATTGGGATTATAGGAAGTTCAAGTATTGTTTTTTATATTTCTAAAAGGTTAGGTAGAGATTATGCTAGAGATTATTTTAAGAAGAGAGGGACATTGTTGTGTGATATTGATGGTATAATTGAAAAGAATACTTTTAGGACAATTACTGTTTTGTCGACGGTATTTTTTGTTCCTCCAATGATTCCTAATCTTTTGGGGGGGATTATTAAGATAAGTTATAAGAAATATTTGTTAGCTACTTTTATTGGGAATTTGCCTACTACTTTTTTCACTGTTTTGATTGTAGTTGGTGCTGTAATGTTAGATGAAGTTTATGTTATTTCTGGAATTATTGGAGTTGTTATGGTTTCTCTTATTGCTTTGTATTTTTATAAGGGGGAGATTCAGTGTTTGTTGAGGTTGAGTTTTCCTTGGGCTTTTCGGAGGAAGTGATTTATGATAATGGCTCAAATCCTTCTCGTGTTTGCAGTTCGTCGGGGCATATTATTATAGTTTCATAGAACTACAAACGCTCGCCTCTGCTCAGTTTTTCGCTTTTAGAGAAATTGTTAATCTAAAAAATTCTTGAAGTGTTGAGTTTATAAATAATTAATGTTGGATTATTAGTAATTTTAGATATGAAAAATCTGCTGAAATTTATTTATTCTCAACAACCAAATAAACTTCGTCATTAACTCTAACTTTATTTGGAAGTTTGATTCCCACATCTTCTCCCTTTTTTATTTCACTTACAGATTTTCCATCAATTTCCATTGATATTATTTTTGTTTGGATGAAGGTTTCTTTTCCTATTATTAGTATTTCATCTCCGACTTTTAGTTTGCCTGCATTGAGGTGTATTCCTGCGACTTTTGGTTTGGGCCAGAATTTGAAAACTTTTCCTATGAATTGTTTTGATTGTGTTTGTTCTCCGTGGTCAGATTTTGATAAGTCATCTGAAGTTGGAGAGTTTATATAAAATCCTAATGAGAAACCACGGTTGTAAACTTTTTCCAGTTCTTTTAATAATTTGTTTATTTCTGATTTTGTTAGTTTTTTATCTATTGCTTGTCTGTATGCTGATGTTACTGCAAAAACATATTCTGGATCTCTGTTTCTTCCTTCTATTTTGAAACTTGAAACAAAAGGTTTTAGTTTATCTATAAATGGGAGTGTGCATAAGTCTTTAGCAGACATGACTTTTGAGTTTTCAAGTTTTAGTTTGTTTCCGTCTTTGTCTGTTATTGTGTATGATTCTCTGCATGGTTGTTGGCACATTCCTCTGTTTGCTGATTTACAATGAAGAAATTGAGAAGTGAAACAACGTCCTGAATATGAAACACATAAAGCTCCGTGACAGAATATTTCTATTGGGATGATTTTTGATAATTGTTTCATTTGCTTTATGTTTAGTTCTCGAGCAGGAATTATTCTTTTTGCTCCTAGTTTTTTATAGAACTTAGCTGAATCTTGATTGCTTACTGAAGCTTGTGTTGAAATAAAGAAAGGAATTTTGTATTTTTTACATAGCTGGATTACTGAAGGGTCCCAGCAGATTATTGCGTCAACTAATGATTTAGCTTTAGGGATTAGTTTTGAGAGTTTAGGAATTTCGTTTGAGTATATGATTGTATTTAGAGTTAAGTAAAGTTTTACGTTTGAAGAGGAGCAGACTGAATGAACTTTTTTTAATTCTGTTAATGTGAAGTTTTTTGCTGAATCTCTCATTGAGAATTCTTTTAGGCCTAGATATACTGCATCACATCCTGCTTTTATGGCGGCGTGGAGGGTTTGAAAGTTTCCTACTGGGGATAATAATTCAGGGGTTGGAATTTTGTGAGTTTTTTTTATTGACATATTCTTTTATTAACCACAAGATTTATATATGTTTTTGATTATATAATAGTATTAATCGCTCGGTGCTGTTTTCGGACAGCACTGGAGCTTTATGAATCTTTCTTTTCCATAAACTCTCCAACTAATTTATATAATTTAATTGATGAATTGCAAGTATTTCTTAATTTATATGCGGAGCTTGATCTAAAATAAGCATTTTCTACTTTTTTATTTATCTTTTTTACTCTTTTTATTGCAGGAAGGAAATCAGCATCTCCACTAACAATTATTGCAGTATCGTATTTATTTTCGTAAGCATCCCCTACTAAATCAACTGCTAGATGAACATCATCTTCTTTTATACCATAAGCTTTATCCTCTTTTTTTAATTCACATAATACCACATTGAATTTTGGAATTTGCCTAAGAAAATTTAGAAACTTCCCATGGTCAAGATATTTTTGATAATTATATTGCTTGTCTAATGGAGCAACATAGTAGAATATTGATATAATCTCTCTGTCTTTTGCTAATAAAGTTATTAATTTAGCATAATTAACTCTCTCATTTTTTCTTTTTATTAATTTAATATTATTATAGAAATTGCTTCCATCGATGTATATTGATACTCTTTCTTTTTTGTCCATCAATAAATAAAAGAAATATTGTATTAAAACTTTGTGAATAGTAAGCCCGGCATTGTCTTGCGACCATACCGGGGAGTTAATATTATAATTAGTTATAGGAAGTATTTAAGTTTTTTCATTTTCTTTCTTGTTTTTTCCATAATTCATAGAAATAACCTTTTTTGTTTATAAGTTCTTTGTATGTTCCTTTTTCAATAACTTTTCCTTTGCTTAAAACTATGATTTGATCCATGTTTTGAAGAGTTGATAGCCTGTGAGCTGAAACTATTAGTGTTTTGTTTTCAAGTTTGTCTAGTTGTTTTTGAATGTTTTTTTCTGTTTCATAATCTAAATTTGAGGTTGCTTCATCAAATATTATTATATCTGAGTCTTTGTATATTGCTCTAGCTATTCCTAATCTTTGTCTTTCTCCTCCTGATAATCTTATTCCTTTTTCTCCGATTAGTGATAAGTCTCTAAGTTTTAGTTTTTTAATTACTGAGTCTAATTGACTTGCTTCAATTGCTTTATCATATTTATCATAATCTATTATGTTTTGCGATGAGATTGTTATGTTTTGTTTTATACTTAGATTGAATAGTTCTGTTTCTTGTGGGACTATTGAGAATTTTTCTAAAATTGAATCTCTTGTTAAACTTTCTATTGGTTTGTTGTCAAAATATATTGCTCCTTGTTTTGGTAGATATAACTTTAGTAATAATTTGAATAGTGTTGATTTTCCTGAACCTGATTTTCCTACTATTCCTAATTTTTGTCCTTTTTTTAAATTTAAGTTGAAATTCTCTAAAACTTCTTCTGATTTGTATTTGAATCCTAGATTTTTTATTTTTATTTCATTCCAATCTTTTAGATCTTTTGTATTTGATTCATCTATTTGAGGAATTGCTTTGTAAATCTGCATTAATCTGTACATTGAATATTTTATATTTATTAGATTCATGGATTCTCTTGATATCATGTTTAGTGTTTCTTGAAGTCTTCTTATGTAATCAATGTAGATTACAATTGCTCCTACTGTCATTGCTCCTGCTAAAATATCTTTTCCAACTAGTAATATAAATAGAGAATAAAATAGGATTGCTACTAATTGAACTACTACCCATTTTTTTGTAGATGCTTTTCTTTTTGCTTTTTTTGCTTCTAGAAGTTTTTGTTCTTTTCTTGCTATTTGTGAGCTTGAAGCTGATTCAATTCCAAGAGATTTTATTGTTGATATATTTGAAGAGAATTCAAATGCTTTTCCTGATGCTCTTTCTTTTGCTATTTTTGCCTCAAGAGTTTTTTCTGCTACTTTTTTGTTCATTATGTATTCTATTGCTAGGTATATAATTATGAAGAGGATTGCTATTATTCCGTATTTTATGTTGAAGAATGAGAATATAATTATTATTGCTATTAGACTTATTATTGCTCCTAATCCTTGGTTTATGTAAAAGTTCATAAAGTTTCCGATTGCTTTTTCACCTCCGCTGACTTTTTCGATTTTTTCTCCTGTGTTTTGTTTTTCGTGCCAGAATAAATCGTTTTGAATTACTTTTTCAAATGATTCTACCTTGAGTTCTTTTTGATATTTATTTGTTAATAGAGCCATGAAGTATTTTCCTGTGTGTCTTACAATTGTGTATAAGATTCCTCGGCCAAGATATATTCCTAATAATATATAGAATACTGAGATTGATTGTCCTGTGTTGTTTGTGAAGAAGTTGATTATTTCAGCGAGAATTATAGGCCCTGCTAATCCGAGTAAGGTTCCTATTGTTAGAATAATTGACCAACCAATGAATTCTTTTTTTCTTTTTCCAATGAAGTACCAGAGGTCTTTTATGAATTCTTGATTAGTATATTTCGGTCTAGTTTTTACCAATTTGGTAATTTTGGGTTTTACCTCTTAAAGTAATATACTAAGCTTTTCTATTTAAAGTTTTCCCTGGGTAGTAATAACAGGGGAAAAGTTTATAAAGTTTAGGTGTTTTTAGTTGTTATAGATTGAAGATTCTTGTTATTTTTTACTCCTCTTCCAAATAAGATCAAAGTATTTTTTAAAATTATCAGCGATTTTTTGGTTTTCTATTTTGATTGATATATAATCATCTTCAATAATTACTATAACTACTTTGTCTTTGTAAGTTATTATTCCCATGGGAACTTTTTGATCTTTTGGAAGGAATCTTATTTGTTGGAGTTTTTGTTTTCCTTGTTCTTTTCCTCTTAGTTCATTATCCATAATAATTCTTCTCTTTACACCTTGTGCTATTCTTCTTTTTGCAAAACCTGGAAGAAAGTATTTTAGTGTTTCATCTGATTTCCCTGTAAATCCCATAACTAAATATTCTTCCCCTTTTTTTAGAGTTCTTAATATCTCGTTTAATTGAGACATAAATCCTTGTTTTTCTTGATAAATTGAGGCTAGAGCTTTTGTTTTAGATTCATGGGTTATTTTGTTTAAGTCTTGGATTAGCTCGCTTAGATCTTTTTTGTTTTCATCTAATTCTTCTTGTTTCTTTGCTAAAAGTGATTCAAGTTTCTTTGGTTCTACCCCTATGAAGAATTTTTTGTTTTCTTTTTTTATTGAGGACACAATTGATCTTTTTTCTAAGCTTTCCAATAAATCATATACATGAGTCCTATGGAGTTTTGTTAATGATGCTATCTCGTTTGCTGTTGATTCTCCTTTTTTTAGTAATGTTATATATATCTGAATATGGTTTTGATTCAGGCCTAGTTTTGATAATATTTCTGTTTCCATGTTTTATTTAGAGATTTAGGTTTTTTATATGTTTTGGTGTTGTAGTTGTTCTCCTACAACTTATATTTATATAGGTTATATTCTGTATCTTTTCATAACTAAATAGTGGTTAAATAATGAAAAAATGAAATGGATAAAAAATTTGTTTGGAAGAAGAGAAGAACTTTCTAGGGTAGAGGCTGCTCTAGCAGAAGTAAAAGAACCTTCTTTAGAACGAGCTTTATTATTAAAGCAATATCTTGGTGAGTATAATGCAAGATATGGTGCTGGAGTTTTTATGGAAGAAGATTATCTTATAGGACTACAATCTAAACCCCCTAGACCTCCTTTATCTCCGAGAGTAATCACAGAGAATCCCGAGCCAACTCTTTCTGAAGATCGCAGTAATTTCTTAGGGATTATGGAACATGTTCAAGGACATGTTGGTTTACCCCAAGGAGTTGTTCAAACAGTGCATTCATTAGATAGATATTGCCGTGAATCAAGGATACTTGGATTAGCAAATCCCCGAGAGAGTGAGGGCTATTCTGTTAAGGTTAGATTGGGAAAGGGTTTGTTTGATATAGATTATGATTCAAGAGGGGCATGGCAAAGTATGGATTCTGAATTTATGGTGGAGGGTCCTGTAGCTGTGTAAAATGAAACATAAAAACCCATTGTGGGCATTAGATGAATCATTCCAATTATCTTCTTATTTTTGAAATCTAATTTCATTCTAACCCCCCCACCCCATATCTTTCTTTTGCTTGATTGATTTTATCTCCTGCAAAGTTTGAATCTCTGATTGAGATAAAACATCTTTGTTTTCTTTGAACTTTTTGAATTGTTTTGTTCCGAGATCTGAATATAATAGAGTTACTTTGTCTTTAATTTGTCTTTCATAGTTTGTTCCGGGAAGAGAAATTGCTACTTCTTGTCCTTGGCTTGCTTCTTCTACAGAGTTATTATCAGCTTGAATTGCTTTGACTCTTGCTATGCCCTCCCCAAGTTGATTAATTAGAGGTGTGTTTGATTTTAATTTTCCTGCTTCAATTTTAACTCCAAAAACAGCTGGGTTTGAATTTCTAAAAACATATTCAGGAAGAACTTTTAGTTTGCATACTGTTGCTAGTTCCATTAATTTTTGCTTTTCTATTTCTTTTGCTGATTCTTGTTGCCATTTTTGTAAATCTTCAATTAATTTGTAGACAACTTCATCTTCTAATACTTTAACATTTCCCATGATTTCTTTTGCTTCTTCATCTAATTTTACATTAAATCCTAGAATTATTGCGTTTAGTGGATCATGTTCTTGATTTGCTTTAGCTGAGATTATGTCTGATTTTTTAATTGAGCCGATTCCTGCTTTGACAACTTTTATGTTTTCTTGTTTTAACAAAGTTAATAGTGCTTCTAGACTTCCTAGAGAGTCTGCTTTTATAATTATTCCTTGTTTGTCTGTTTTGATTTCTTCTGCAAGTTCTTTTTTGAATTCTTTTTGAATTTGTTCAATATTGTCTTTGTAAATTTGGAAAGGCATTCCAGGGAGAACTTCTTCTCTTTCTGAAAATTGGATTCTTATTCCAGTAGCTGCTGTTACTTTTTCTGCATTTTTGTATTTGAAAGATAGGGATTGGATTTCTTGGATAGATTTTATTTTTGCTATAATTGGTTCTTCTGAAAATGTTGCTATTGCGATTTTATCTCCCACTTTTAGTTCTCCGTCGTATAATATTGCTTCAAGATGTTGTTGGGCTTTTTCTTTTTTTAATTCTAGAGCTATTCCTTTTGCATCTTTTGCTAAGCTTAATCTTTGTTTTAAGAATCTTTGAGATAAACCACACAGCATCATTAATAATTCTTGAATTCCTTGGCCTGTTTTTGCTGACATTGGTATCATTGCTACTTTTTTAGTGAAATCTTCAACTTTGTAATATAAATCAGATTCATATCCGTGAGATTGTAATGCTCCTATTAAAGTATAAAATTTTTCTTCAAATTCTTGTTTTGCATTTTGTGGAAGTGTTTCTATGATTTCTTTTATTTCAGATTTGCTTTGCTGAGGCCAACCTTTTATGAAGTCACATTTATTTAGGGCAATTATGAAAGGGGTTTTTGAGTTTTTTAGAATTTGTAATACTTCTGCTGTTTGAGGTTTTATTCCTTCTTTTATATCTATAACTAGAACTGCTAAGTCTGCTAAACTTCCTCCTCGTTTTCTTAGATTTGTAAATGCTGCGTGTCCTGGGGTGTCTATGAATAAGAATCCTGGGATTTCTAGAGCTACATTGTATTTATCTAATAATCCACATCCTGATTTTATTTTATCTGCTGGGAATTTTGTAAATGATATTTTTTGAGTTATTCCTCCTGCTTCTCCTTCTTGGACAGAGCTGCCTCTAATTTGATCAAGGATAGATGTTTTTCCGTGATCTACATGCCCTGCAATTGTTACTATTGGTTGTCTTATCATTTTACTACTCCTGTAGATTAAATTAGGATAGAATTTGAGGTTATAAGGTTTTTGGATATTGTTTCGGAGCTGACTGTGTCAAGTTCCTTTGCTAAGAAATTTATTAATAGAAGGGAATCTTAAAGATAGGTTGTGAGTTTAATTGTATTAATTTATAGATTTAGATGGTTATCTTTATTATTTTTCCCAAATTGAATCAAAATAATCTTTATTTGGTACCACTTAATAGTAACATTTATAAATACTTTTAATTTAAATAAATCATATAAAAATGGCAGATAGATTTAATGAATCCGAACGTGAAGATGATAAATGGTTTAATGATGACCTAGCTTCTCTGAAAAATCGTAATTATTTTCATGGAGAAGAACCATTGACATATAGACGGTTTCCAGCGCCTAGGTATATAACTTATTAAATATGTTGATTTTGTTTATTTTTTATTCTTACCTTGACTTCCCCACACCAACCCTCGGACAGTATTGAGAAATCATACATTGAGAACATTTAGGAGAAATGGGAACACAGATTGATTTGCCATGGAGAATCATTGTTGCATTAAATTCTTCCCAGAACTTTTTAGGAAGAATATTTCTTAATTCTTCTTCTGATTTATCTGCGTCTTTTGTTTGAACCCAGCCTAATCTATTTACAACACGGTGAACATTAACATCAACTGGAAGAGCGTCTGATTTGTTATATGCAAATCTTCTGACTATATTTGCTGTTTTTCTTCCTACTCCTTTAATTGTTAGTAGCTCTTCTTCTGATTGCGGAACTTTATTGTTGAATCTTTCTAAGATTTCTTTGCTAACGCTTTTGAGAATTCTTGATTTCTTTTTGTAGTGTCCTGATGAGTAGATTAATTTTTCAAGTTTTTTTAATGGAAGTTTTATAATTTGTTGAGGTGTTGTTGCTTGTGCAAAAAGTCTATTTGAAGCAATTGCTGTATTTTTGTCTTGAGTTCTTAGAGATATTAGACAAGAAACAAGTATTTTGAAAGGGTCTGGATTTTGACGCATTGAATTAAGTGTGGTTCTGTTTTTATCTAGGTAGTTTGATTCAAGAAGTTGCATAATTTTGCTGATTTGGTTTTTCATTTTAATCCTATAATAAAACCCAAACTCCCAACCACGCTCGCCTTGAGTTGAGGAATTCACCCCCCACCTCTCGCGTAATTGCTCGCCCACCCTCCCTTTTGATAGGATTAAAATTAATAGGATGAGGGATTTAAAGATTTATTGATTATCACAAAGATCTAATTTGTTTCTTTGCAGACTTACTCCAGGATTCAACTAATTTGATAATTTCAGTTTTTATTTGATTTTTATTTCTTGAATTGTATAGATAAGTGTATCCTCCTTTATCTAGAATTATTTTCTCTCTAGTGACTAGGTTTTTGTCCATTAGTTTTGTTATTGCTTTTTGTATTGATGTTCTTTCTAATTTTAGTTTTGATGCAATGTTATTTAGAGGAACTTTTTTTGTTTTTAGTAATACTATTAGGACATTGTATTCTGTTTTAGTTAAATCAAATGAGCATTTAATTAGCTCTTCTATTTTTATTGTTTTGCATGCGAAATTAATTGACATTTTTTAGTTTGTATTATTTATTTTTCTTTAGAGATCTCAAGATATGCTGAATATGCTGCGATTGCTCCGTCTGCGCAGGCTGTGACTGCTTGTTTTAAGGAATTGTTTGTTGCATCTCCTGCTGCAAATACTCCTTTAATATTTGTTTCTTTTTTTTCATTTACAATTATATAACATTTTTCATTTGTTTTTATTCCAATATTTTTTGGAAGAGAGTCACATGGTTTTGAGCCTATCTCAATAAATACTCCATCTAATTTTATATCTTTTCCTGATTCTAATTTTGTTCCTTTTACAATCTTTTCCCCATATATTTCTGAGATATTATCTTCAAAGAGAGGAGTGATTTTTTTATTTTTTTCAACTTGTTCTATCCAAGTTGGATCTCCTCTAGAGAATTTTTTTTGTCTATATATTATGTAGACTTTTTTTGCATGTTCTGATAATAAAAGAGCTGCTGTTAGTGCTGCATCTGAGCCTCCTACAACTGCTACTGTTTTATCTTTGAAAAATGCTGCATCACAAGTTGCACAGTATGAAACTCCTTTTCCTAAGAATTCTTTTTCTCCTGGAACATTTAGTTTTAATCTTTCTGTTCCTATTGCTAAAATTAATTTTTTTGTTTTAAATTCTTCTGTTGATGATTTTAAGATAAATTGAGAATCTTTTTTTTGGATATCTGAAATGTCTGTGTTTTTTATTTCTACATTGAGTTTTTTTACTTGGTCTATCATTTTTTTTGTTAGTTCTGAACCTAGAACTCTATCATATGTTGGGAAATTACAGACTTCGTAGGCTTCTGATATCATACCTCCGTTTATTTTTCCGATTACTAAAGTGTTTAATTTATATCTTGCAGCATAAACTGCAGCTGTTAATCCTGCTGGTCCTGCTCCTAAGATAATAAGGTCATACATTTTATTTTCCTATAGATTTTTATCTATAAATTTTTTAATATTTTCTTTATCCATTAGTCCTACAAATTCATCTGCTACTTTCCCGCCTTTGAATAATTTTACTGCTGGGATTGACATTACATCATATTCTATTGCTTGTTCTTTGTTTTCATCGATGTTTAACTTTACAACAGAAATTTTATCTGTGTATTCTTTTGCAATTTCTTGTATTATTGGGCCTAACATTTGGCAAGGTCCACACCAAGGTGCCCAGAAATCTACTAGAACTGGTTTTTGTTTTGATACTTCAAGAACTTTCTCATTAAAATCTTTATCATTAATTTCCATTTTTTTTATTTAGTATGTGAATATTTTAGTCACATCCCTTTAAATATGTTTGGTTGTGATTTATTTAACCCTTTATTTCCACGCCTTTTACACAACTTTTTTGAAGTGGTAAAATTATATTCGAAAGCTTTATATACTATTTATGTTCTATTAAATTATCAATTTGGCTAACAGAGCAATTGGTTGAATTCCTTCGGGTGTTTAATCAGCTTCGGATGTTAGTTGATTGTTATATTCAAGACTGGCCGACTGGAGAAATAATTATTGGATCTTCGGGTTTTTTAATTATCTTCGGAAGTCGGTTGGTTATTGTTTTTCTTTTTGATTTATGTGGAGTTGGAGATGATGGTATTCTATTTTTGTAAGATAAATTTTTTAATGAGTATAAATTTTTAAAGTTGTATTTTAATTAAAACTTCATGGCAAAATTGATTGTTGGATATGATAAAGTTTCAGATTATTATTATTTTGTTATAAAAGGGAATCCTATTTATAGAATCAGTACTGGATTTGAAACTCCTGAAGATTGTGGTGAATTTGTTAGAGCTTGTAAAATAGAAGAAGCAATTACTGGGGTTGGTTTTGATGATTTTTCTAACGAAGAGATTAGAAGATTTTGGACGGTTGTTAATAGGTAGTCTTTTAGTATAGATTAATTTTTAAAGTGTTATTTTAGTTACAAATTATGGAAATTGTTGTTGGGAAGGATAATGGAAGATATTTTGTTTTAGCTTATATTAATCATTATGAGAATAAGAATAGTATTAGAGAGTTAGATGGGATGTTATCTCCTAAAGGTTGTCGTTCTCATGATGAGTTTAGGGATTCATTAACAGTTCATGGAGCTAGAGATATTTTTGCTGGGGGTTTAGAAAGTCCTGAAGAGTGTGGTGCTGAAGTTCAACGATTTGTTAGAGAATCAAGACAAAAAATAGAGGATATTGATTTAAATGAATTGACTGAAGTTGATTTAGCTAGATTTATGAATGGATTAATGTCTGATTATCTTGAGGATAGATAATTATTTAAGGTTTGTTTTTATGATTTGTTTATGGGAGAAATTAAGTCTAGGAGTGCTTTGGATATTCCTCAGCCTCCTCCTATGAGTAAAAATGAGTCAATGAGTACAAGAATGTGGAGGGAGTATAGGATGGTTCATCCTTTGCCAGAGCCAGAATATCGGCCTAAAATAAGTGATGATTCTAAACAAGTTAAAGATTAATTAAAATGAATAAAACTTTTCAAGAAATAAGTAAGGAGTATGATTTTAAGATTGATAAGCTAGTTGGGGAGATAAAAAAGAAAAATGCTAAGAGAGTTGTGTTGCAGTTTCCTGATGGGTTGAAACCTTATGCTATTGTTATTTCTGAGGAGATTGAGAAGAAAGTTAAAAATGTTGAGTTGTTTATTTGGATGGATTCTTGTTTTGGTGGTTGTGATGTTCCTTCTGAAATTGATGATGTTGATTTAGTTGTTCAGTTTGGTCATAGTGAGTGGAAGTATTAGATACTAAGGATTATGTTATTTTCTAATATACACATAATATCACAATAATCCTTAAATGCAAGACAACTACGTTTTCTTGCGCACTTTCCTTTTAGATACTAAGGATTATATAGTTTCATTATAGATGTTAATTCACATAAATCCTTAAATATTTCTTTTTGAGAATTAATCTATGGGATTGTTTGGGTTATTTGGAAAAAGAGGAAAGACTTTGTATTTTGCTGGGTGTACATCTAGAAGATTTTTGAGGGATAGTGATGATGAATATAAGCAGATTTTGAATAAGTTAGAGATTGGATATATTGAATTAGATAAGGAGATTTGTTGTGGTTTGGGTTTGATTGATGCTGGTTTTGAGAAAGATGCTAGGAAATTAGCTAGAAAGAATTATGATTTGTTTAAAGAGCTTAATGTTAATAAAATAATTACTTCTTGCCCTGGTTGTTTTAAAATGTTTAGTGAGTATAAGGATTTTGTTTTAGATTGGGGTATTGAAGTTGAGCATGTTATTGTTTCTATTGCTGAGAATTTAGATGCTGATGATATTATTTATTCAAATAGTTCTAATGTTACTTATCATGATCCGTGTTATCTTTCTAGGTTTGGAAATGTTGTTGATGCTCCAAGAAAAATATTAAGAATGATTGGGTATAATGTTGTTGAGATGTGGCATAATAAAGAAGATACATTGTGTTGTGGGGCTGGAGGTGGTATGATATTTAACAATAAAATATTAGCTAATAGAATTGCTAAAAAAAGAATTCAGGAAGCTGAAGATGTTAGTGTTAATAAAATTGTAACTTCTTGTCCTATGTGTGTTCATCACTTATCTGAGAATTCTTCTGAGATAGTTATTGAAAGTATGTCAAATGTTATTTCTAGTGCTTTAGGAATTAAATTAGAGGTATCAAAAGATGAAGGAGAAGATTGACATTTCTATAGTTCCTGTGAAAATTGATGCTTCTGGAGAAAAAGGAAGTAATGCTAATGTTTTATTTCCTGCAAGTGTTTTAGAAGTTCAGCAATTAGTTAAAGCTGGGAATAGTATTTATATTCGTGGTGGAGGGACTGGATTTAGAGGGGGGTGTGTTGCTCATAAAAATTCTATTGTTATTGATATGAAAAAGTTTGATAGTTTATATGATGTAGATTTAGGAAAGAGTATTGCTTATGTTGGAGTTGGGATTACTTTAGATGAATTAAATAGAAAAGTTTCTAAATATGGATTAGAGTTTCCTGTAGATTTAGCTTCAAAAAAAGTAGCAACTATTGGTGGTATGATTGCTATGAATGCTTCTGATTCTAGAGAGATGAAATATGGAAAAACAGGAGATTGGATTCAAGAATTAGAAGCTGTTAAAGGAAATGGGGATTTGGTTAAAGTTGGGATAACTGATATGAGTGATTTTTCAGGAGTTGAAGGTATTTCAGGAATTATTGTTAATGCAAAAGTTAGATTAGTTGAAAAGAAAAAGAGAACTGCTTCTTTTTTTAAAGTTGATAATTTTCATCGTGTTATTGAAATTGCTAAGAAATTGAAATTAAATAAAAATGTTTCAATGATTGAATTTTATGATAAGAAGGTTTCTAAGTTTTTAGATTTAGAAGAAGGTTATTATATTTTGGTTGAATATGAAAGTGATGAAGGAAGATTGAAAGGTGAAGATTATATTAAAATTTTGAAATTGAAAAAGAGTGTTTATTTTAAATTGATGAGTAATAATTTTAATTATATTGAGGATTTTAAGTTGTATTTAGAGAAACTTGATAGTGTTGTTGATTATCTTGAAGAATTGAAAATACCTTTTACAATTTCTTTGGGTAATGGTGTTGTTCATCCTTTTTTGAATAAAGTTCAGAAGAAATTATTGAGCTCTATTTATAGATTAGTTAGGCATAATCAGGGGAAGTTGTATGGGAAGTTTGGAGTTGGTGTTATGAAGAGAGAGCATGTTGATAGTATTGATAAAAAAGTTATGTTTAGTATGAAAAAAAGATATGATTCTGAGTTTAAATTTAATCCTGATGTTTTTGTAAATATTAAGGAGGCTGCTGAGTTAAAGTGATGCTGAGATGCATTTAAAGGAATTTGAAAATGAATAGTATTGAAGGAGAAAACGCAAAAGAAGAAATAGAAGAGATTTTGTCTAAATGTATTTATTGTGGTTTGTGTAATAGTAATTGTGGTGTTTTTAGAATTTTAAAAGAAGAAAAGGTAAGTCCTCGAGGACAGATTTTGATTTTGCAAGATGAGATTATTGATAAGATTATTTATGCTTGTAATCTTTGTTTGGCTTGTGAGGAAAAGTGTCCTGTTAATGTTAAGGTTTGTGATGCTATTAAGAAAGCTAGGTTTGCTATGGTTGAGAGTGGGAAGGTTTCAAAGGGGAATAAGGAGATTTTGGATAATGTTAGGAAATTTGGGAATGTGCATGGGAAAATTTCCTGAGCACTAAAAACTCTTAGGACTGCGCTTCTAAAAAATTCTAAGGAATTTTTGGAAACTTCAACTCTAAAGAGATTGAAGTCTACGCGCAGAGTTAATTGAGCGAGTTTTTTGTGTGAGAAAATATGGGAATGTTTGGGGGAAGGGAGAATGAGAGCAATCAGCTCGGGGCTCGCTGATTGCTTTTTTGGAGATTTATTAATTGGTAAATTTTAATGATAAGTGATGGTTGAAATATATTAATATAGAATTTATTAATAAGAAAATTTTATGATAATTTTTATGGAAAATATAATGGCTACAAACTGGACTTTGTCACAGTTTTTCGCTTAAAGAGTTTATTATCTGGAAAAATTTTAAAGATAGAAGATTAGTTGGGATAGATGATTAAAGAATTAATTATTTGAAATAGGTGGTTATAGAATTATTTAGAAATAATAAATCAAAATTCCTCAACATCTACTTTTTCATCTGTAGGTTTTTCAGTTGGTGTTTGTTCTGCTGGTGTTTCAGGTTTATTAGCAGAAGAAGATGGTTCTGATTTTTTTAGGTCTCCTAGATCAATAGAATTAATTAATTCTCTGAACTCTACAAACTTCTCAGCTGGAATACGAGTTCCTGATTTTGTGAATCCTGTATAACGTTCAGATGTTGTGAATTCTCTGATTGTTACTCCTGGATATCCTGCATATTCATCTACTCTGACTATTATATCTGTGTCTTCTTTTTTTTGTATTTTTCCTATGTCTTTTTCTACCATTCTATTAAATTATTATATTATATGGAGTTTATATAATTTGTTGTGGTTAAATCATCATCAAAACACCAGCTAGCAAAACCAATATAGCAAAGATTAAAACAAAATATCCAAAGTTGATTTTTCTTGAGAGTTTCATTAGTATGTGGATTGTTAGGATTCCAAAGATAAATGAGAAAGCTAGACCTACTAGGGAGAATGAGGTTAGTGTGACGTCTTCAATTGCTAGGACAATGTTTCCTAGGAAAACTATTGGTAAAGACATTAGGAATGATAGTTTTAGTGCTGTTGTGTCGTTGAATTTTTTTAAAAGAAGTGTTGAGATTGTTGTTCCTGAACGAGAGACTCCTGGAAGAACTGCTAGACTTTGCATAATTCCTAAAAGAATTGAGTCAGATTTTTTTATGTCTTTTGATTTTCTTAGAGTTGAATCTTGTTTTGATGCTTGAATTTGTATTATTGCTGTGAATAAAAGAAGGATTCCAATTGCAAATGTGATTATTATTCCTGAGATTTCAAAATATTGTTCTAGTGATTTTAAACCTATTAATATTATTAAACCTAGAACTGAAGTTATGATTGTTGTGATTATTAAGAATTTTAAAACTGATTTTGTTTCGCTTTCTGATTTTTTATATTGAAAAATAGTTTTTGTTAGTTTCCATACTTGTTTTCTAAAGTAGATTAAAGCTGCAAAAAATGTTCCGAGATGTAGGAAGAGAGCTTGTCTTATTACTATGTCCAGATTGGTGTTGTTGAATATGTTTGCGTTTACTAGAAATAGTATTCCTTCTGAGCTTATTGGGAGCCATTCAAATATTCCTTGGAGTGTTCCTAGGATTATGTATTGAATTAGTTCTGTTACCATATTTTAGATTAGAATTAGTAGGTTTTAAGTTTTGTGAAATATGGATGGGATGCTAGAGATTGCCTCCATGGTCGGCAATCTCTTTTTGAGGAATTTATTAATTGGAAAAATTTTAAAGATAGGTTGTGAGTTTATATAAAAAAGAGATGGGTTGAATATAGAAATGTAGTTTCCCCTCCACCCCTTTGACTCAATAACCTCGTAGCTCGGTTATCTTGTTTTAGGAATTTATTAACCCTAAAAATCTTCAGGATTTTTGGGCCACAAAATCCAAGACTACACTTCTAAAAAATTCTAAGGAATTTTTGGAACCTTCAACTCTGAAGAGATTGAAGTCTTTGTGCAGAATTAGTTGAGGATTTTGTTGGTGTGAAGAAATTTTAATGATAGGTGATTAGTAGGGAGGTATAAATATAGTTGTATTAAATTATCTCAGCAGAAATTATTTTAACTTCTTCAAGAGGACGGTCGTTTTGGTCTGTTTGCACTTTAGCTATTTTATCTACTATAATCATTCCTTCTTCTGAGATTTCTCCGAAAGCTGGGTGTTTTGTGTCAAGGAAGTTGTTGTCTACTAGGTTTATGAAGAATTGTGAGCCTCCTGTGTTTGGGCCTGAGTTTGCCATTGAAATTGTGGCTCTATTGTTTTTGTTTCCTCCAGCATGTGTGAATTCATCTTTGATATTATATCCAGGGCCTCCTGTGCCTGTTCCTTGAGGGTCTCCTCCTTGTATCATAAATCCATCTATAATTCTGTGAAAGATAACTCCGTTGTAAGTTCCCTCTGAAACTAGTTTTTCAAAGTTTCCTGTTGTGATTGGCATGTCAGAATATAATTCTAGGGTTATATCTCCGTGATTTGTTTTTAATAAAACTTTTTTTGTTTCTGTGTTTGAATTGTTTGTCATTGTTAAGATTGCTCCTATTGCTATGATTAAAATTATAATTGCTGTTATAAAGATTGTGGTTTTATTTATTTTCATTTTTGTTTATGATTCTTCCCCTCCTTGACAATTTGATTGAAGTTATATTAAAATTTGTTCAATCAAATTGTTTTTATTATCTCCTATATTTTGAAAGATGATGGTTAGATTAGGGGTTAAGGTTATTTGTTTATATTTGATTTTCATTTTTGTTTATATGTTTTTACATTAACATCCTGTGAGTTGTTTTAATTGAGCTATTGATTTTATTCCTGGGTAGAGTTGGTTGTTTATTTCCCATGTTGGTGTTTTTCTAATTTTTTTGTTTATACAATCTTGGTTTGCTGTTGTGCAGTCAATAATTGTTAGTTTGTCTAAGTGGGCTAATATTATATTTTTTTGCATTGAACATTCTTCACATTCTCTTGAAGTATAGAGTTTTGCTTTTGAATATATACAACTGAGATAATTTTCTTGTGAGTTATCTTCTGAATCTTTTTCATCTAGTGAGAGGTTTATTAAAAAAATCAAAATGACTAATATAATTGCTGTTATTATTAAAATTAAATTTGATTTCTTCATGAGATTAAAGACTAAGTAAGTTTAAAAATATTTATAATTCTCCTCGTTGGAGTTTGTCTAGTTCTGCTTTTTCATTAGCTATTCTTTGTTCGATTTGTTTAATTCTGTCTTCGTTTTTTAATTTGTTAATTTGAGCTTGAGCTTCTTTAATTCTTTTTTCTGCTTCAATTATTTCTTGTCTTGTTGATATTTCTGATTGTGATAGTTGAGGACTTTTGCCTAGTTTTCTTATGTTTATTTGATTTGGTGATTGAGAAGTTCTAACTTTTTTTATTACAAAGAATATTACAACAAGACCTACTACTAATCCTATAATTGTGAAGTATACAGTGCTGTTTGAAAAAAAGTCACCAACTTTTGATACTGCATTTCCTGTAATTCCTGCTGAAGTATCTTCTGTTGTTTCTTCAACTGTTTCTTCTGGAGATTCTATTGGTTCTTCTGGTTCTTCAACTGTTTCTTCTGGTTCAACTGGAGCTAGAGCAGGGTCTCCTCCTTCTGAAATTGTTGCTTCAAATCCTGGGACCATTTCAATATAATATTGTTTTCCTGTTACATATTCCTCAAATCTTTCTTTTAGGACTTCTCTTTTACCTTGTGTAACTTTTACTATTATATCAATAGCTTCTTGTTCTCCGGGATATACTACTGTTACTTTTCCTGTTGGTCCTGCGTTTTCATGGAAACTTTTAAAGAATTCATATTTTTCTGTAGCTCCTAATATGTTAATTGTGATATCATAATTAACAACTGTTTTAACTGTTATTTCTGTATTTGCTGCAGATGCTACATTAACTAATAATAAAAATAATAAAGTTGTTAGCAATATTTTCCTCATTTTATGTTTTTCTTAAGATTTATTTATTTATAAATATTCCTATAGTTGTTTTTTGAGAAGAGGTAGGAAGATTTTATATAAAATCTTTGAGAAATGAAGATTACTTCATTTCGATTTTAATTGAAACAGAACGAGGGATTTGCATTTTCATTACAGTGTGAAGGACTCTGTCATTAGAAGGAAGGTCAATAATTCTTTTGTGGATTCTCATTTCAAAGTTGTCGAATGTTGCTGTTCCGCTACCACAAGGAGATTTTCTAGTTGTGATTTTCATTTTTTTAGTAGGAAGAGGAATAGGTCCTGAAATATTTATACCAGCATTAGTTGCTATATCTTTAATAGAATTGGAAATAAAATTAAGAGCAGTTATATCTGCGCTTTTCAACTTTATTCTTACTTTTGACATTTTGATTTTCATAACAGTTTGTTATAATGTTACGTCTAATATTTAGTAAAAAATTTGTTACAGAAAATCAATGATTTTCTGTTCCTGAAATTTACTTAAGATTGTGAGTAAATTTCAGTTTTTAAAGTTTGCTGTTTGAAATTATTGAGCCACCACCCCAAGAAATCAGCTCGGGGCTTACTGATTTCTTTTTAGGAATTTATTAGTTGAAGAGAATTTATGATAAGTTGGAGGTTGAGTATAATATTAATTTAGATTGAGAATAAGATTAAGATTATTGTGATTAAAAATAGATTAGTCAGGAGCGTGTCTAAAAATAAATTAAATTCAACATATTTCTACGGCGCAGTTTCATATCTCACCACCATCCCCCAACCCCCCCTCCCGAATGAAGATAAAATTAATGAAACTGCGTCAATAAAGTAAAAAGTTATTTTGAATTATTAGACACGCTCATTAGTCAGATAATTATATAAATAGTTTTTTATTATATTCTTCATGGAGGTGAATATCTTATTTGACTTTTTGTTAGCATTAGGTATAGGAGCGATTATTGGGTTGGAGAGGGAGATTCAGCAGCAACATGAGAAAGAGAAGGATTTTGCTGGGATTAGGACATTTATTTTGATTTCTATTTTGGGTTTTTTGTCTGCGTTTATTTCAATTAGGTTATTTGATTCTATTATTACTTTTATTATTGCATTTGCTGTTTTTGCTCTTTTTATTTCAACTGCTTATGTTATATTGGCTTTGAAAAAGGGAAAGTTTGGGACTACAACTGAGATTGCTGCTTTTATTGCATTTTTATTATCTGCTGCTGTTGCTTTTGATATTACTAATAATATGAAGTTGGTTGCTGTTGGAGTTGCTGTGATTGTTGCTTCACTTTTGGTTTTGAAAAGAAAGTTACATAAGTTTGCTGGTGGGATTAAGATTGTTGAGGTTTATGCTGCGATTAAAATGGCTGTGATTAGTATTATTATTTTACCTCTTCTTCCAAATTATAATTATACTTTGCTTGAGATTCCTATTGTTGATAAGATTGTTGGTTTGTTTCCGAAGATTATTCCTATTGTTGAGCAGCTTGATGTTTTTAATCCATTTAAGATTTGGTTGATGGTTGTGTTTATTACTGGTTTGAGTTTTATTGGATATATTTTGATTAAAAGTATTGGAATGAATAAGGGAATTAAGTTGACAAGTATTTTAGGTGCTTTGGTTTCTTCAACAGCTGTGACTGTTTCTTTGTCTGATAAGAGTAAGGGGAAGAAAGTTTATACTCCGTTTGTAATTGGAATTGTGTTGGCTTCTTCGATTATGTTTGTTAGAGTTTTAATTGAGATTATTGTTGTTAATCCTTCTTTGTTTCATTTAGCTTTGATTCCGATTGGAGGGATGGCTATAACTGGTTTGTTAGTTAGTTTTTTATTTAGCAAGTTTATGAAACAGGAAAAAGATGAGAGAATTGATTTGAAGAGTCCGTTTGCAATTGGGCCTGGGATTAAGTTTGGTTTGTTTTTTGCTTTTATTTTAGTTATCTCTAAATTGTTGTTTATTTTATTTGGGAACTCTGGAATTTTTATTGCTGCTCTGGTTTCTGGGTTGGCTGATGTTGATGCTATTACTTTGACATTAGCTAGTTTGGCTGCTGGAGGAACAGTGTCTGCTGTTGTTGCTGTTTTAGGGATTACAATTGCTGTTGCTTCTAATACTGTTGTTAAGGCTGGGATTGCAATGGTAATGGCTGATAAAAGAGTTGGGAAGTGGGTTGCTATTATATTTGCATTAATATTGGCGGTGGGGTTGGGGGTTTTGTTGTTTTTGTAAGTTTCTTATTTGTCGTGGTGGTGGGGTTGGGGGTTTTGTTGTTTTTGTAAGAGAAGAACTTAAAATCAGGCTTCGCCATGATTTTTCGTTTAAGAAATTTATTAATTAAAGAAAATTTCATGATAGGGTTGATTGATTTTGTTCAATTAGATAATAATAAATATTTAGTTGATTAAGATAATTTATGAATACTTATGTTCGTGGGTTGTGTTTTATTATAATTGTAATATTAATAGTTGTTGTTCCTGGTTTGTTTTATTCTGATGAGATTGAGGGAGATATTGTTGTTAGGGTTTTAGATGGAGATACTGTTGAAGTTAGTGGAGAAGATCATATTAGATTATTAGGAATTAATGCTCCTGAGAGAGGGATGAAGTTGTATCAGGAAGCTAAGGATTATTTATTGTTTTTGGAGGGGAAGGAAGTTGAGATGGAGTTTTTTGAAGAAGAGTATGATAAGTATGGAAGGAAGTTGAGGTATGTTTTTTATAATAATAGAAATATTAATCGTGAGTTGGTTTTGAATGGGCTTGCTAATGTTTTGATTTATCAAGAAGATGATTATAGTGATGAGTTGATTGAAGCTGAAGATTATGCAAGGGATAATGAGTTAGGAATATGGAAGAAGAGTTTTAGTAAGTGTTCAGATTGTGTTAAGATAGTTTTTGCTAATAAAGATATTGAGTTTAGAAATAATTGTGGGTTTGGTTGTGATTTATCTGGTTGGAGGGTTAAAGATAGACAGAGACATTATTTTGAATTTGGAGATAGGGTTTTAGAAAAGGGAGATAATTATGTTTTAGATTGGGATTATGATTCTGAGAATATTTTTGTTTGGGATGGGGTGGGGTTGGTTTATTTTTCAGATAAATAACTCAATATCAAACTTGACAGCTTCTTGTTTGAATTGTTCGCAGAGAGTTGGTTGAGATATGCACCAGTTTTCGCAGATAGCTTTGTTGTCTGGAACAGAACAAAATATCATACAGTCTGGGCCTTCACAATGTGGAGACATTGAGATTTGTTCAAAGAGTTCTGAGTTTAGTGAGTCAAGTTGTAGATAGTCTTGTGAGTTGTTGATTATTTTTTGAGATATTGTTAAGTCTATGAATAATAAGATTATGATTGCTAGGAATATTATTGTGATTGTTATTAAGGTTGTTTTTTTCATGGGGTTATATAGTGTTTTAGTTTTATAAACTTATTTGGTTTTTCTCCACCTTATAAAATCACCTCGGGGCTTGGTGATTTTATTTGAAGAGATTTGTTAGTTGAAGAAAATTCAAGATAGGTTGTAGTTATGGATAGGATAGATTAAAGGGAAAATTATGTTGATAGGTTTGAGATTATTTATAATAAATTTTATTAATGTTTCCGCCACCCTTGACAATTTTCCCATTATATATAGTAAATTGAATTGGAAAATTGTTTTTATTAATTCCCAAGATATTATTGAGCTGATAGTTTTAGAAAGGTTAGTAAAATATAGTAATACTGAAGTTAGATTTTTATTTCACCTTGTTGCCAATCTCTTAGAATCTTTCTAGCTGTTCTATCTGTATCAACTTGGTTGCCTTTTTTTAGATAGTTAAGTTTTCTACCTAATTTTTCTAAGAAAACTTCTGAGTCTCCTTTTTCTTTAATTTTATAATGGTCTTCTAATTTATCTGGGTATTCTATAATTATATTATGAATTACCATTTCAGGGTTTTTTGCTTTTGAGTAATCTCGTGCTGCTATTTTTGTGTGTTTGATTAGTGCATCTTTTTTTGTTCCTGAATATTCAGAGCTTGGGATAACTCCTGGAGAATCAAATAAGTAAATTTTGTCTGTTAGTTTTAGTTTTTGAATTCCTCTTGTGAATCCTGATGATGAAGATGTTCGTGCTGATTTTTTGCCTCTTAGTAAATTTATAACTGAGGATTTTCCTGTGTTTGGGAATCCTATTACTCCAACTTCTACTCTTTCTTTTCCTAATCTGGTTGCTTCAATTTTTAATCTGTCTATTAGTTGTGATTTTCCTTGTTTTGTTTTTGTTGAGAATATTATGAAGGGTTTAGGATATTCTTTTATTTTTGAGACTAAGTCTGCTTTATTTAAGATGAATATTAGAATTTTGTGTAAGCTTTTTATTTCATTTTCAACTTCTTTGTTTCTTGTTTCTCTTATGAATCTAGCATCTAAAACTTCGAGAATAATATCTGATGTTGTGATGATTTTACTTAATAATGCTGGGAATTTTGGTCTTTGTTTTTTTATTCCTAGTTTTGCTGTTCTTGTGTGTCTTGAACCAAAGTTGTATCTAACTCTCATGGGGTTGTTAAGATAGTTAGTTTTATAAATGCTTTTTTACTATGAAATTTAACTAAGTTAGCAGGTTTGACTTGTTCTTAGGAGAATAAATGTACGCAGGAGAAAGTTTTAATGGGAAACAAGATATATGTTGGTAATTTACCTTATAGTGTGACTTTTGATAAGTTGAAAGAACTTTTCCAAGAATTTGGAGATATTGAAGAAGCAACTGTAATTACTGACAAGTATTCTGGTAGATCAAAGGGATTTGGCTTTGTTACTTTCAAAGATGATGCAAGTGTTGAGAAAGCAGTTGCAGATATGAATGGAAAGGAAATCGATGGAAGAGAAATCAAAGTTAATGAAGCTAGACCAAGAGAAGGCGACGACGGCGATAGTGCTGTAGCTGGAAAGATTGGTTCTGAAGATGCTGAAGAAGATGCCGATGATGAATCAGATGATATGAAAGCAGCTGCTTAATTGTAGTTGTTTATTTTATTTTTATTTTTTTTATGTTTTTATTTTTTATTTTTGGTTTAGTAAGTTTTTTAAACTAATATATGTAAGAATAAATAAGCCTCTGTGGTCTAACGGCTATGACTTGGCCCTGTCGTGTAAAAAGGAAACCAAAAACTCTTATTTACACAGAACGGCCACGACCCGGGTTCAACTCCCGGCAGAGGCGTTTAATTTATAAATTACATTATCTTAAAATATATATGAGGTGGGCATTGATTGTACTTGGTTTTTTATTAGTTGTTTTAGGGGTAGCTGTGTATATATTTATGATAGTGATTTCTGACTTTTATGCTGAGCCTGTTCATGGAGGTTCTGGGAATTATTCGTCAGGGGTGGATTTTTGGGATGATTCAATTGTGTTTTCTGGAAATGTGAGTTTTCCTTATGGAGATTTTCAATTTCATCCAAATATGAGATTTCCTCGAGGAGTTGTTACATTTAAATTTTATCCTGGATGTAATAATGTTAAAGCTACTAATATGAGAAATGCTATGAGAAACTTAACTATGTTGGTTCCTGGTTTGAATTTTATGGAAGTTTATGAAAATGAGGAGATTGAGATTTCTTGTGATGATGAGGAGATTGAAATTGATGAGATTTATTTTGTTGCTGGTGAAGGTGGGCCAATAGATATAATTAATACTAGTTTGTTTACTATAATTAAGAAAGGAAAGATTTTGTTGTTGTATGAAAGTTCTTGTAATAATAATGTGGATATGCATGAGTTGTTGCATGTTTTTGGTTTTAAGCATTCTAATAATAAAGATAGTATTATGTATTCGATAAACTCGTGTGAGCAGGTTATGACAGATGATATTGTTGCGAAGTTGAGTAAGCTATATTCTTATCCTTCTGATCCTGATTTGTATTTTTTTAATGTTTCTGCAACTAAAAAAGGAAGGTATCTTGATTTTGATATTGGGATAAAAAATCAGGGATTAGGTGAGGCTAGAATTGTTAAACTTTCTGTTTATTCAAATGATGAACTTGTTGAAATTTTTCCTTATGGTAATTTGAATTATGGGGCTGGTAGAGTTGTTAGAGTTAATAATTTAAGAATTCCAGGAGATACAACAAAAGTTAAGTTTATTATTAATGAAGATAATTTATTTGAGGAATTAAGTTTAAGTAATAATATGGTTGTTCTTGATTTCTGAAAATGGAAAAGAAAATTTTAGAATTAGTTAAGAAAAATAAAAAGTATAGATATTTAGATGATAGTTTGATTAATGATAAGATTAGGAAGAGAATTAAGAATGAGAAGTTGTTGGGCAAGAGGGAAGTTGAGAGTATTGTTAAGGAGGTCAGGGGAGAGTTACATAGTTCTTATGGAAGTTTTCAGTTGGGAAAGAAGAAGAGAGAGAAGTTGTTGGAGAAAAAAGATTTTTTATCTATTATGAAGACAAATGTTTCAACAAAAGAAAGATTGAATTATTATGAAGATGTTTATAAAAAGATTTTTTCTATAACTGGAAAGCCTGCTAAGATTGTTGATTTAGGTTGTGGTTTAAATGTTTTTTCATTTCAGTTTATGAGATTGAAGAAGTTGGAGTATTATGGTTATGATATTGGAGGAGATGATGTTGAGTTTATTAATAAGTTTATTAAGATGAATTCTAAAATTAGTGGGAAGGCTTTTTTGTGGAATGCTTTGAGTGATGATGTTGATATGCTTCCTAAGTGTGATGTTGTTTTTATGTTTAAGTTGTTGGATTCTTTAGGAAAAGATTATAAATTCAATGAGTCTCTTATATTGAAAGTTATGAAGAAGACAAAATTTATTGTTGCTTCGTTTCCGACTATTAAGTTGTCAAATAGAAAGATGAAGTTTAAAGAGAGGCGGTGGTTGGAGTATATGTTGGAACGTGTTGGTTTGAAGTTTGAGAAGTTTGAGATTGAAAATGAGATATTTTATGTTGTGAGTAAAAAATAGAAATTTTATTAAAGCAATTTTTCTTAGTAATTAGATGAATAAGAAGTATTTTTTATGGATTGCATTAATAGTTGTTGTTGCATTAATAATATTAATTAATTTATCAGTTGATAGTGTAGATGAGGATTCAAAATTATCTGGACAAGTTTCTGCTGATTTAGAGTTAGATGATGAAACAAGTTATGGTTTGTTTGAGTATGTTCTTTTTGGAGTTGTTGGGTTGGTTGTTTTAGTTTTTATTGGGATTTATTTTTATGTCATAAATTGAAACCGTATCATTTAGGATGTGGTCTCTTTAAATTTAGTTGTTTCAATTTCTGAGCATCCTAAAAACGAGCGCCTTTAAACCACACACTAAAGTGTGTGGTGGCGCATCGTTTTTTTGATTATAAATTAAAGAGGTAGTTTTTTTGTTTCTTGACTTAATTTTTTTGGGAAGAGTGGGGGTTGGTGGGTTAGAGTTTGGAGGAGGGGAGGTTGGGGGTTTTGGTTTTGATGGTGATGTTTTTTATTGTCGTTGGAGGTTATCTTGTTTTCACTAAGGAGGGGTGTTTTATGGAAAGGTTTTTAAGGTTAGGTTTTATTGTTGGATTAATATGAGATTTCCATTTGGAAGAAGACGAAGAAGAGAAGATTTAGGAGATAGAGATAGTGAGGAATCTAAACCTGGAGATGATTTAGTTGGACAGATGCAGAAATTGATGGAGGGGAGTGATGGGTTTTCTGTTATGGATGTTGGGTCTGATAAGGGGAGAGTTTTGGAAGGGCATTCTGGGGGTGGGGGGGGTGGAGATGATGGTAGTGAAAGACAGCAGCAAGTTATAAGAGATAATAATATAAGAAATCGTAGGAGAATTTTAAAGTGGAGTTTATTATGTGGTCTAGGAGCTGGAGCTGGTTATGTGGGGTGGGGGTTGGCTAGTATGGGTGATCCAAATCCAAGTCCTTTTGTTCAGCCAGTGATAGATGGATTTAGTAAACTTGTAGAAGTTCTTGAGCCTCCTGCTGGGAGAGACAATGTGGATATAAAACGAGAACAAGAAAGAGTATATGTAAAACAATGTCCAAATTCCTTATTGGTTAATGAGTGTGATGTTCCTTTGGATATGTTTAATAGATATAAGGTACTTGGATCTCGTAATGATTTAATTTTAATGGAATCTAGAAAAGGAGATCATGTAGAAGATAGATATTTTGTTATGGAATTAACTGATGGAAAAAAGGTTTATTATGTTTTTAATAAAAGATATCTTGAAAAATCTGGCCATTTTTCTCCTCCTAGAGGTATGGAAGTTGGATCTGATGGATATAATAGAGATAAAAAAGGATACACCCAATCTAATTCATTATACCAAGGACTATCTATTCCAGGAGTAATGGTTGCGACAAGACATGATTTAAAACCTTCGAGAAAAAGAGTAAACTTGGATAGTTATGATAAATTAATTTACTTGGATGAATCTGGGTTAAGAATGGATAATTTTATCCATTTTCCAACAGATGATTTTGTAGTTTATGAGGGTGGAGAATAAAATGTTTGGAAGAAGACGAAGAAGAGAAGATTTAGGAGAGAGAGATAGTGATGAATCTAAACCAGGAAAGGATTTAGTTGGACAGATGCAGAAATTGATGGAGGGGAGTGATGGGTTTTCTGTTATGGATGTTGGGTCTGATAAGGGGAGAGTTTTGGAAGGGCATCCTGGGGGTGGGGGGGGTGATGTTGAAGTTCCTCAAAAAATTGCCAGAGTTCCTAGATTTTGGACTCCTAAAAGAATACTTTCTTATACTTTGTTTGCAGCTGCTGTTAGTTTGCCTGTTTCTTATTTAACTTGTCAGCCTGTTAGAAATTTTGTTAGTGATAATCTTCCAAATGTTAATAAGAGTCTAGAGGATTTATATTTAAAAATTGAAAAAGGGTTGCCACGTCCTCTTTGGATGACTGAGCGTGAAAAGATGGAAGCTGAAGTTAGTAGAAGAATTCCAGATTCAATTGTTGTTAGGGGGTTTGAGCCTCCAAGAGATATGGTTGAAGCTCAAGTTTTGTCTCATCGGTTTGTATACTTTCCAGATGTACCTTATGAGAAATATCATGTTGATTTTAAATTAGATGGTAAAAATTATTGTTTAATTGTTGGTGAGACAAATGGACGTGAAGAGGAAATTCTACCTTCTCCAGATCATTCAAGATTGAGACAAAGAGAGTTAAAAATTAATAACCAATTTCTACGTTCACTTAAGGAGAGAAAAAGATTTTTAGTTCCTAAAGAATGGACTGGTTTTGATCCAAAATTTGATTATAAATTTCCTAATCATCAAAACAAAATTGATTTAATAACCTCAAACTCAAGAGATGGTTCAGTAATCAATGTTACTGTTGAAATTGGGAGACCTATTGTTAGGTTTTATGATGGAGAGTAAATTAGATTTGTTGAGTAAGATTTATAACTGATTCTTTATTAAATTAAACATGAAACTACATAAAAAGAGGATAGCTGTAGCTTTGATGTTATTGGTTGTATCTGTTATATTGTTAAGTTTGGCTGTTTCTGAGTTTAGTTCTGATAGTGTTGTTTTAAATGATTGGTTAATGTTTGGACGAACATTGAATGGAACAAGTTATACTTCTGCGACTGCTCCGATTAATATTTCAAATGGAAATGTTGTGACTTATACAACTTTAGGTGATGTAAATTGGAATCCTTTGATTTATGGTGATTTTTTATATGTTTCTGATAATATTGCTAATGGGAGTGTTTATCAATTGAATTCTTCAAATGTTTCTCATTATTTAGATAATTATACTGTGGGTAATGAACAAGAAATAAGTGTTCAAGGAGCTGTTGCAAATAATTCTTTATATTTTAGTTCTTCAAGTACTGAAAAGGGGGTATATCTTTATCAAGTAAACTCTTCAAATGTTAGTCAAATATTTTATAATAGAAGTATTGGTGGGGCTGTTGATGCAACTTCAGGATATATTATTGTTTGGAATGATAAAACATATCTTTCTGTTTCAGATATAACAGGAGGTTATTCAACTATATATCAGTATAATGCTACAAACATAACACATCAATATGATAGTATGAATTTAGGGGGTGATGGAGCTGCTGTTCCTATTGGTTTTTCAAATCCAATTATATCAAATGGATTTTTATATATTGGAAATGGATCTTATGTTAGTCAGTTAAACGCTACTAATGTATCTCATTATTTTGATGTTTATTTAACTGGAGGGAATGTTCTTGAATTATCTTATTCAGATTCAATGATTTATGCTGCAGCTGCTAATGGTATTTTATATCAATTAAATGCTACAAATGTTTCTCACTACTTTGATAATTATACAACTGGAGCTAGGATTGATTCTAAGCCATCAATTAGAGGAGATGTTGTGTTTTTTGGAAGTGATGATAATGCTGTTTATCAGTTGAATGCTTCTAATGTTTCACATTATTTTGATAATTATACAACTGGGGGAGATGTTGATAGTAGTCCTGCTGTTACTGATAATTATGTTTTTGTTGGTAGTGATGATAATTCTATGTATCAACTTAACTCTACAAATATTTCTTTTTTAATTGGAAGTTATGCGACTGGTGGGGATGTTGATAGTTCTGCTACTGTTTCAAATGGTTATGTGTTTTTTGGAAGTGATGATGATAAGGTTTATCAGATTAGTGGTGGTTCTACTAGAGTTCCGCTAAGTTCTGATTCTCAAAATGAAGGAGACTGGTTGATGTTTGGGAGAACTTTAAATGGAACAAGTTATACAAATGCTAGTGGTCCTGTTAATATTTCAAATGGGGTTGTTGTGAATTTCTCTGCTGGGGGAGATGTAGATTCTTCTTTAGCTGTTTCAAGTGGTTTTGTATATGTTGGTAGTGATGATTATCAGTTTTACCAGTTGAATGCTTCTAATGTTTCTCAATTAATTCTGAATTTTTCTACTGAGGGGACTGTTGATTCTTCTCCTGCTGTTGCAAATGAATATGTTTATATGTGGGCTACAGAACTGTCTAATTATTATATCTATCAATTAAACTCAACTAATGTTAGTCATAAAATTACTAATGTTAGCCGTATTGGATCTTTTAGCCTTGCAGATATTTTAGTTTGGGAGAATTCTTTATATTCTTCTGAATATGAAGACACCCCAATTCATAGAATAAGACAATTAAATGCTTCAAATATTAGTCAGGTGATTGCTTCAATTAATTTTGATGACTTTGGAGCAAGTGGAAGTGTAAGTATATCTTCTCCTTCAATTTGGAATAATTTCATTTATGTTATTAACACAACTATTCTTTTACAATTAAATGCTTCAAATATTAGTCAAGAAAACATAGCATCATTTGATTTTGGTTCAGGGAATCAAGTATTTTCTTCATCTGTAGTATCAAATGGTTATATCTATATTGGAAATACTGATAATAAATTGTATCAACTTAATGCTTCAAATATTAGTCAATTGATTTCAACTTATACAACAGGAGGGAATGTAGATAGTAGTGCTGCGATTAAAGGAGATGTTTTATATATTGGGTCAGATGACAATGCAATTTATCAATTGAATGCTTCTAATGTTTCTCACTACTTTGATAATTATACAACTGGTGGAGATGTAGATTCAAGTCCTGCTGTGACTGATAATTATGTTTTTGTTGGTAGTGATGACAATAATATGTATCAATTAAATGTAACAAATATTTCTTTTTTGATTGGGAGTTATACAACTGGTGGAGATGTAGATTCAAGTCCTGTTGTTGTTGGGGGTTATGTTTATTTTGGGAGTGATGATGATCAGGTTTATCAAATTGGGGGTGGGACTGCAGAGGGAGATACAACTTCTCCGATGGCAAATCATTCATTACCTGGAAATTTTACTAATGTTAGTTCAAGGACTGTTGAGTTTTTTATTAATTCTTCTGATGATATTAATTTGAAGAATATTACATTGTTTATCTGGAATTCTTCAGGAAGTTTGATACATAGAAATTCAACTAATATAACTGGTACTTGGAATATAACTAATTGGAATTATACATTTGCTTATGATGATTTATATAACTGGACTGGGTTGGTTTATGATAATTCTGATAATTATAATATTACTGATGAGAGGGATGGTTTAGGTGTTTGGAATTGGACAATTAATGTTACTTTTGTTGACACAACTCCACCTGTAATCAACTTATCAACACCTGCTAATCCTACTTCGACAACTACGACTTCAACTAATTTTATATTTAATGTGACTGATGATTCTAATGTTGTTAATTGTAGTTTGTTGATTGATCATGCTATTGTTGCTTATAATGCGTCTGCTATAACTAAGTCTGAGTTAAATACTATCACTAGAACAATGGCTGTTGGAAGTTATACTTGGAATATTAATTGTACTGATGCTTCTAATAATATTGGGAATTCAACTAATTATTCTTTGACTATTGCTTCATCTAGTTCGTCTTCTAGTTCAGGTGGAGGGAGTTCTGGAGGAGGAAGTAGTACATCTTCAACTAGTTCAACATCTTCAGGGGGTGGGGATGATGAGGAAGAGGAGGAGGGATGTGATTATGAAGCTGATTGTGAGTTGTGGAGTTTATGTCAAGATGGTGAGCAGAGTAGGAGTTGTATTATAACTAATACAGATTGTTCTAGTAGTTCAAGTCTTGAGAATAGGAATTGTATTGAGTGTTCTGAATCTTGGGTTTGTGATGATTGGACAGAATGTATTTTAGGAGGTAAGAGTAGAAATTGTTTTGATGAGAATTCTTGTTTGATTTTAAATGATAAGCCTGATGAGTTTGAAGATTGTGATACTAATTTAAGTCCTCAAGATGATGTTAGTGGTGTGGATGGTGTTAAAGATGAGAGAGAGAGTTGGGAATGTGATGATTGGAGTGATTGTGATGCTAGTTATGATTTTGAAGATATTTTATTAGAGGTTAGTTCTGTTAGTGGGGAGATTAGAAGAAGTTGTAATAAAGGAAGTGAGCAAATTGTTCAGAGAGATAGTTGTAGTTTGAAAGTTGGGATTGAGATGATTAAGAAAGAAAGATGTGGTAAAGAATTTTTAGAGTTTTATGATGTTGATTGGGGTTTGTTAGGAAGGTTTTCTAAGGAGGGTGTGAAGATGGATATTGAGTTTACTGATGATGTTGGTTATTGTGCTTATTGTTATGATGGGATTATAAATTATGATGAAGTTGAAATTGATTGTGGAGGTAGTTGTCCTGAATGTGTTGATTATGTTGATAAGTTTAATTGGTGGATTTATGTGAAGTGGGGGTTGTGGATTTTGTGGTTGTTATTATTGTTGGTTTTGTTGTATTTGATTTATAGTGAGTATAGGGAGAGATATATAAGTTATTATAGAAGTTTTCATAAGTATGTTAAGGAGTATAGGGTTAGGAAGTTTATTGGGAGTTGAACTTTATTGAAAGATGAACTTTATTGAAAGATGAACTTTATTGAAAGATGAACTTTATTGAAAGATGAACTTTATTGAAAGATGAACTTTATTGAAAGATGAACTTTATTGAAAGATGAACTTTATTGAAAGA
>JAHIVP010000024.1 GCA_018816335.1 Nanobdellota archaeon
AAGATTAGTGTTAGGCCGGGTTATGATGGGGAGTATGGGGTTGCTGTTATTGGGGAAAAACAGGAGAATGATGTTAGTCTTTCTGGGGGACAGAAGACTTTATTTTGAGAAAGAGCGAACTAAATTATTTTTTATTTTTAAATGTATGTTATATCACAATAATCTTTTTAAATGAGAGTTATTAGTTGTAGATATGGCAGATGAATTAGAAGATTTGAGAGCACAGGTAGAAGAGAGAAAGATAGATGCTCGAGAAAAAAGGTTACTCCACAAAGCTGTTCTTGTTGCTGTAGAATTAGGAATACAACTTTCTATGTCACATGATTATCGTTTTGATAGAGACGGATTGTCTATTGCTGCTAGTAGGGAATTAGACTGGGGCACTGGGGGAAAAGGGGTTAAAATGCAAAAGGCAAATGTTCATTTTGATAATGGGTTAGTATATTCTCATGATTTTGATAGGCGATATGCTAGTAGCCATACTGATAGTATTGGTGCATATAAACCTGGAGAGTGGACTGATGTGTTGGATAGATTTTATGATGTTGCTTTTGCGAAGGAAACTGCTAGGGATGAAGCTAAAGCAAGAGAGACTTGTGAAGCTGAGATTGCAAGTCTTAAGGATTATTTTGGATTATAATTTAGGAGTCTGAAATTTAAATTGATTATTGTTTTTTAGAATATGTTTTGAGAAACTTATAATGAGCATTTATCGTCGGTAAATCACAATGTTTTTCTTTCAAAGTGTATTTTTTGCACTTTTGACATTTTTTTAGTTTTGTTGGCATTTTTTATTATTAACTTTTGGAATTTACTTCATATAAAACCTAACCCAACTCCCGACCCCACTCGTTGGTCGTTTTTTATCGCCGAGTGAAATCGCTCGCCCACCCTGATAGCTCTAGTAAATATTTATTAATAATCCACCAATTCATCCCGCAGATTTTGATTTAATTGATAATTATTTTTATTAATTAATCTTATTTTTTTCCTTCAATTAGCTTAAAATCTATTTTGTTCTTTTTTGCTTTAGTTTCAATTTCTTCTAGAATTTTATTAATTTGTATTTTTATTTCTTTGAAGTCTTTTCCTTCAATTCTCATTGTGTATTGGCCTGAGCCAAGATATAGAATTTCAACTTTATCTGTTTTAAGTAAGTCTTTGATTATGTTTATTCCTCCAGATGAATTTGTTGTAAGTTTGAATTCTTTTTTAATTTCAATTTTCTTTTCTTTTTTAGATTTTAGAATTATGTAAACTTTTTCTGCGTCTGGTTTTGGTATAAATTTTTCAAGAATTTTAGGATTTTCTTTTGCTTGTTTTAGAAATTCTGAAATTGAAGGAAATTCTGTTTTAATTTTATCTGAAGTTTCTTGTGCATTATCTTTTAATACTGTTTTTAGAATGCTAAAAGAAGATTTTTCTTGTTTATGTTGAGCCATAACTTCTTTTGTTTCTTTGAGATTTACTCTTCTAAGACTTAGTGTTACATTTCCTTGGGTTCCTCTGTTTGTTGTTAAAATTTTACAAACTATTTTTTTATTAGGTACAACATAATCTCTTAAATTTCTTATTCTTCCTGGAGATATTTCAGATACAACTATTGTTCCTTCTCCATTTCCCTCAATTTCTACAAAAACTGTAGTTCCAACTATTTTTTTAACTGTGCATAAAACTAGATTTCCTTCTTCTAACTTTTCCATTTTTATTTTGGTGTTTTGTTTAATTTGTCTAAAATAATTCCCTATAATAAACCCTCCCAACTCCCGACCTCACTTGTTGATCGTTTTTTATCGCTGGTGACTGCAAGTCTCGCACCTGCTCGACACTGACCTGAAATCACTCGCCCACCCTTTATTAGGGAATTATTAATTAGATTTTTTTATCTTCTCTGATGTTTTTAATTCTTTAGTTTAGTATTTCTACAACTCTTGCTTTAATCTTTGCTTTTCCTGCTTGTGGTTCTGTAAGTTCTTCTCCGCATTCGTTGCATGTTACTTTAGATGTTGCTTTTCCAAATATAATTTGTTCTTTTTTACATTTTGGACATCTTACTTTAATGAATTTTGATTTTCCTTTTACCATAGAATTAGGTTGAATTTAGGGTTTTTAAGGTTAATCCTCCTTAGGTATAGGATTAGATTTATTTTCATAATTTTTATAGTGTCCCTCTAACTTTCAACTTTGTTGATAACCCTCCCTATTTGTGCTTTGTATTTCCTAAAATTAGTATGAAAATTATAAAATTGGATAGAGAATATCTTTAAACTTTTACAGTTTCAATATCTAGAGTTTTTCTAATTGCTTCTATGAATTCTGCTCCTTTTTCTTTTTCAATTATTGCTCCTGCTGCCATGCTGTGTCCTCCGCATTCTCCTCCGATTTTATTTGTTACTATATTAAGTATTTCTTTTAAGTTTCTTCCTTTTCTTCCTGTTAATCTTGCTGAGACTTTTATTTTGTCTTTTGAGTATGCCATTGCTATTAAAATTGTTCCTTCATCATATACAGATGAGTTGGATAGTATTGAAGCTACTGTTCCGATGATTGTGTCTTTTATTTTGTCTTGGGCATTTACAATTAGATATCCTTTTCCTTGGATTTTTTGTAGTTTTTCTATACTGTTCAGTCCTGCAATTAAGTGTTGTTTGTAAGAAGCATATATTTCTTCTGCTCTTTTCCTGCAATCTTTATTTCCTAAACAAAATCCAATTGCTGTTTCAGGAGAATCTAGACGTCCGCATGCATTTATTAAAGCTGATAATTCTCTTGCATCTTCAAGTTTGTTGAAAAATTTTACTAAGTATATGTTTCCGATTATATCTTCGTTATCTTTTTTCATTCTTCTTAATAAAATTCCTGTTATTAATTTTGAATTTTCTTCTTGAGTAAGTTCTATTATTGATTTGTAGGGTTTGTTTCCTTTTGTTATTCCTGCTTCTTGTAAAATTTCAAAGACTCCGTTTGGGTTTCCTGTGACTCCTGGGATAAACATTGATGTTGAATATTCTAGTGATTTATTTATTGGACGTGTTGCAGGGTATATTAATAATCCTCTTTTTATTTTTACTTCTGAGTCTTTGATTAATTCGTTTGCATGTTTGCTAATATTTTGAGATAAGAAATCTCCAACTAATCCTATAACTCCTAAGGATGCTAGGTCTTTGTTGTTGTCATTTAAATTTTTTACAAATAAGTATGTTAATCCTGATGCTGAGATTTCTTCTTTGTCTATTAAGTGAGGGTTTATTATGAAAATATTTTCTGGAATTTTTTTGATGTCTACTTCGTGATGGTCTATTATGAATGTTTCTGTATTTAATTTTGAAAGAGATTCAATGTGTGATGATCCTAAGTCTAGGAATACTAAAATTTTATCTTCTGGTAATTTATCTATTGTTGGTTCTTCTAGTTGTTTTAAAATTTTAATTGAAAAAGAAAGGTCTTGTCTTTCTAGAGCTCTTGCAATTATTGCAGCTGAAGTTATTCCATCAGTATCATGATGAGATATTATTAGAATTTCTTTATTCTTAGATAGTTCAATGAATTTATCAACAGTTTTTTTTAGAGTTTCTTCCATATTTTGCCTCTTTTGATTCTTATTCTTTTTTCTTATAATAGTTCTTAAGTTTTGTTCTTCTGGCAACTCTAATTATTAGTGATCTTCTAGCTGTTTGGTCTTTATGATTAGTTTCTAGATGTTTTTGTATTTTCACAACTTTTTTCTCAACTTTATCTAGGTCTTTTTCAAATTCAACTTTATTTTCTTTTAGGATTTGAGATATTTTCTTTCCATATAGTTTAGTTGTTGGAATACCATGGTTATCTCTTAGAGTTAATCCTATTTTCTCTGGAGATTTTTCTGTTTTAGCTATGTCTAGGACTAGTTTTTCTAACTGTTTTTCTGTTGTTTTTAACCATACAGGCTTTTTTAGCTCTGTTTTTGTTGCCATGTTAATTGTTCGTTAGATTGGTTTAAAAATGTTGTGATTGAGGAGATTTTGTCGACGATAAAATGATAATTTATGAATCAATTAACTTTATAAATTACTAATCTTATTGATAATCATAGCCCCTTAGTCTAGTGGTCAAGGATCCTGCCCTTTGGAGGCAGGGACCCAGGTTCGAATCCTGGAGGGGCTATTTATGCTATTGAAGATAGCAATTATTTTCATGATTTGAACCTGGAGGTTCGACGAGCATATTCACGAGTGGTGTGAGTTAGGGTATATCTAAATAAAAAGGCGAGTGAGTATGGGAGCACTGGAGGGGCTATTATATATTTTCTGTTATATAAATTATTAAAAAGGGGTCATTGTTTTATTTTTTATGGGAAGATGGAAATCTATTAGTCCTTGGTCGCAAGATCATATGTATAAGCAGATTGTTAGAGAGGGTGGTTTTATTCTAACTAGGGGGGCTATGAATCTTAGTTTTGGAGATCCAGAAAATCATGCTCTTGGAGGGAGAGTAGCGATTCCTTCGTTTCAATTATTAAAGGTCCATAAAAAACATCCTATGAGGGTTATTGATTCTGGAAAAATTACAATTCGTCCTCAAGGGGATACTCGTTTAATGGGTCGAATTGTTGATGATCCTGATCCTACTATTTATGATTCAGCGTCTGTTTTTGTTCTTCCTTTTCCTTATTCGTCTGATTCGGATCGAGATCTTAACCAAACTTTTGGAGGAGTGTGGGAACTTTCTTGTGGCATGAAAAGAGAAGATAGAACAGAAACTGGAGTTACTGTTTTGTATCATGGAAAAAGGGGCCTTAGTATTGATGGTACTGAGGCTAGAACTTGGAGTGTGGTTACCCCTTCTCAGATTCCAGATCATCTATTTCAATGGTTTTACCAAGGACAGAAGATTAATGCTTTTGATCAAGATAGACAAATTTACACTCCCGCAGGTAGATTTGAATTTCCTGCAGAAATGGCTAGAGATTTAACAACTGGAGTATCTAGAAAATTAGAGAAAAGATTTAAGACAAGAATGATTAGAGATACTACTTCTGGTTTTTAGTAGATCGTTTATATCTTCCTCTTTTTTCAACTGCTTCTAATCTTTCTAGAACTTGTTTAGAATTTTCTGAGTTTTTATATCCTTTTAGAAACGATTTGAGTAGAGCTTCATAATTTTGAAAGTGTTTTGCTTCTAGAGCTTGTTTTAGTAGATGGATGTCTACTGCTTTGTCTTCTAATTTATTTGAGATATATCCTAGGCCGAAGTCTATTAAGAATATTTTGAAATTTTCTGTAACCCCATATAAAACCCTCCCTCCCTCCCTTTTAATGGTGTTACTTTTTTTATTAAGTGAAGAAGGTTTTAATGATAGGTTGTGAGATTTGGTAGATTTAGTATCAATAGGATTATTTACTAGAATCATATTTGATGTTGTGAGGTCTCCGTGGATTATATCTGAATCGTGGAGTTTAGCAATATCTTGGCCTATTATTTGGGCTATTTTTTCTTGGGTTAATTTTTTTGCAACACTATGTAAAACCCTCCCGCCCTCCCTTTTAATAGTGTTGCTATTATTTTGAGATAATTTAATTTCTTTTTCAGTTGGATAATCATTGAGATTAGTTGATAGTTTTTGTCCATCTATAAATTCCATTTTTATTTCTGAAGTATTATTTGTTGAAATTAGGTTTGGAACATTGATTATTTTAGAAGCTTTTTCTAGAATTTTGTATTCTGATTTTGTTCTTCTTTTTCTTAGTTGGGTGTCTAGTTGAGGGTGTCTATATGATTTTTTTATTCTGTGTTTTAGAATTGTATTATTTGATTTAGAAATTATTGCTTCTGCTCCTCTTCCTATTATTTCTTTACTCATCTTTCATTCTATCAATTATATTTGTAGAAGAGTGATCTGGAATTCTATTGATTATATGAATTCGTCCTCCATGCTTTTTGACTGTAGGAGCTTCTATACAATCTTTTCCATATTCTGATCCATTTGCATGAACATGAGGTTTTAATTTTTCTAGAAAGTTTATAGGAGTTGTTTCGTTGAATATTAAAACATAATCTACTGGGTCTAGTGATGATAAGATTCTTGCTCTAGTTTCTTGGTCTTTTATTGGACGTGTTGGACCTTTGTATTGTTTTATTGATGAATCTGAGTTTAGTCCTACAATTAAAACATCTCCTTGAGCTTTAGCTTGTTCTAAGATGTGTATGTGTCCTTTATGTAAAATATCAAAACTTCCGTTTATTGTAACAACTGTTTTATTTTCTTTTTTTAGTTTTTCTATAATAGGAATTAATTCTTCTACTGTTTTTATTGGCATGAGTATGATTTGTGATAGAGTTATATTTGAATTTTTTCTCCAGGTGCAAATTCTTTTGTTTCTTCTAAACTTATAATTGTTATTGGTTTTAATCCTATTGCTTTGTAACTATTGTCTTCTTTTAAGAGTGCAGATACTTCTGGAATTGCTATGATGTTCCTATTTGTTTTTTTAATATATTCAATATGCTCTTGGATTTGATCTTCTTCAAAATGGCATTGGATATCATAATTTTTTATTAGGCTTAATCCTGTTGTGTCTTTTAGTTTTACTTTATTAACATCTGCGTCTTTACAAATTAGAGCAATGTTTATATCTCTTCCTAAGATTATTGCCCCTGCTGAACCGCCATATATAGTTCCACCAGCATTATAGTAATTGATTAATTTTTTTCCAAAATTACTGTCTTTGATTAGTTTGAGTAATTTAAAAGTATTTCCTCCGCCAATATAAATTGCATCGTATTTTGTTAATTCAATTTCTTTAGTTAAATCTATAAGCATCTCAATTTCTATTTCTTTCTTTTTATGCTGGGCCATGAGTTTTGTAAACCATTCTAAACAACTATTGTAATCTCCATTTGGCCATGCAAGAGGGATGTAGAGGATTGTATTAATATCTTTCATGAATATCTCATCTAGTGAATGAGTTTGTTTTTCATTTCCTCCTCCTGATAGAAATAATCTTCCTTTCATTTTATATCCTCATCTTTTTTCCAAACTTCTTAGCTAATTTTTGCATTGTTTTTTGATCGAGTTGTCCGCCATTTAAAGCGTCTGCTGACATTCCTGAATTTGCAAATTCTTTGATTAATTTGTATTGTTTTAATAATGAACGAACATCTGATGATTTACATCCTGAGCCTTTTGCAATTCTTTGTAGTCTTGTTGTTTGTTTTTCTATTAGTTCTGGTTTTTGTTTTTCTTCTGGAGTCATTGATTGAATACAAAATTTCCATTTTTTCATTTTGTCTTCTTGGGTTCCTAAAAGATTTTCAGGAAGTTTTGCTTTTCCTAATCCGGGAATTAAACCTGCTATTTTAGATAGAGAGCCCATTGAGTTCATTGATTCTAATTGTTGATAGAAATCATCCATTGTGAATATTCCTTTTTCAAGTCTTTTTTGTAGTTTTCCTTGAGTTTGTTTGTCTATTGCTGAGTTAACTTTGTCTAATAGTGTTTCTAGGTCTCCCATTCCTGTTAGTCTTGAGATAAATGCTGATGGGTTGAATTGTTCAATGTCATTTATTTTTTCACCGTTTGTTATAAATACAACCCCTGCTTCTGCTTCTTTACAAGCTGTTAGTGCTCCACCACCTTTTGCTGTTGAATCCATTCGTGTTATTATTACTGAATTTACTTTAGATGATTTTTTGAATTCTTCTGCTTGTTGTTTTGCAATTTGTCCAATGTCTGCTGGCATTACAAGAGTTGAATATGTTGGTTTGATTGTTTTTGTTAAATCTGTTATTTCTTTTACTAATTCTTTGTCTAAGTCATGTCTTCCTGCTGTGTCTACAATGACTAGATTATATTCTTTTAATTGTTCTTCAAATGATTTGTAGATTTTTATTGGGTCTGTTTCATTGTGATCTATAAAGACTTTTATTTTGTGTTGTTTTCCGAGTTGTTCTAATTGTTCTCTTGCAGCAGGACGATGAACATCTAAACCTACAATTGCTGTTTTGAATCCTCTTTTTTCATAGTAGTGTGCTAGTTTTGCTGTTGTTGTTGTTTTTCCTGCTCCGTATAATCCAACTAACACCACAACATTTTGCTTTTTTTTATTAAATTCATATTCTTGTTTTTCTCCACCTAATAGTTGTGTTAGTTCATCATGCATTATTTTTACTATTTGTTCTTTTTTCTCAACACCTTTTATTTTTTCATCTATAGCTGCTTTTTTTATTTTTTCTGTTAGTTCAAAAACTAGTTTTACATTTACATCTGCTTCAATTAAAGCTCTTTGTAAATCTTTTATTATAGAATCAATTGTTTTCTTGTCAACAAACACAGCTCCTGCTATTTTGTCGATTCCTTTCTTTAGTGCGTTTCCTAGACTTTCTAACATGTTTTAACTAGAATTCTGATGGTTATTAAGTTTTTGGGTTTTTTAACAACCCCATAAAAACCTAAAACCCCCCACCCTTTAAATGGGATTGTTAAAAGAAAAATTATATATATTATTATATATTAATCTATAATATGGTTTATGAAGGGTTAACTAAACAACAGAGAAGATTGGCAGAAGTATTTGCTGATTATGTTGCTAAGACTGGTGCTGAAGTTGTTACAAAAACTATTCCTTTTAGAGAACCTGCCCACACAGAGATTTGGGATTATATAGAAAGAGTTAGAAAGTGGCAAGAAGAATCTAGAAAATCTGATATTAGGGTTACAAATCGGGTTGCTTAAAGATCTAATTCTCTTAAAATATCATCTTTTTTAAAGGGTTTGAGGTCTTCGTAGTTTTGTCCTGTTCCCAAGAATAAGATTGGTTTGTTGATTGCATTTGATACTGAGATTGCTACTCCACCTTTTTCATCAATATCTGCTTTGCTTAGAATTACTCCATCAATTCCTACTGCTTCATTAAATGTTTTTGCTTGTTCTATTACATCTGAACCTGTTGTTGATTCTCCTACAAAAACTTTTAGATCTGGTTTTGTGACTCTTACTATTTTTTCCATTTCTCTCATTAAATCGTTTTTTGTGTGCATTCTTCCTGCTGTATCTATTAAAACAGCGTCGATATTATTGGATTTAGCGTGTTTTATTGCATCAAAGGCTACTGCTGCTGGATCTGCTCCATAATCATGTTTTACTACTTTTATTCCAAGTTTAGAAGCGTGTTTTGAGATTTGTTCAATTGAAGCTGCTCTAAATGTGTCTGATGCTGCTAAGACAGATGTTAGATTATTAGTTTTAAGATAATTAGCTAGTTTTGCAATTGAAGTTGTTTTTCCGCTTCCATTAATTCCAAAAAATAAAATTACAAATGGTTTTTTTGATTGAATTTTTTTAATTAAGTCTTCTTCTGGTTCTTGTAAAACATTGTATATTGCGTTTTTTAGAGCTAGTGAGATTGTGTGTTCTACATCAGACTTGCTTACTTCTTTATTTATTAATTCTTTTTTTAGTTCTTCTTTAATTTTATCTATTGTTATAATTGGAACATTATTTTCTAGTAAAATTAATTCTAGTTGGTCAAATATTTCATTAAAATATTCATCGGTTATTTTATATTTTCCTACAATTGATTCTTTTATTCTACTAAAGAAGCCTTTTTTTTCAGGAGTTTGTTGTATTTCTTCTTGAACTTGTTTTGTAGGTATTTGTTCTTCTTTTTCTGTTATTTTTTGAGGTGTTATTGGTGGGGAGGTTGTGGTTTGTTTAGATAGCTTTTTCTTGGCTTTTTCTTTTATTGGAGCTTCGACTTTGATTTCTTTTGTTTTTTCCTCAACTTTGTCTTTTGAGGATTTTACCCAAGATTTTATTTTTTCTTTTAAAAATTTGAACATTTTCTTATATCTTATATTAGAAATAGGTTGTTTTTAAGGCTTTTTAGAATATATTTTCTAGGATAATAATACTTATAACTATAGTAATTATTTAATTTTATGGATAGATTTAATTTGTCAGAATTAGGTTTGTTGCTTAGGTCTGTTGAAGGATTTAGTAGGTTGAGTGAGGAATTATTAAGAGTTACTCATGTTAGGGGTACTGCACAAAAAGATATTCCTGTTATTCGTGGAGTTTCATTGACTTTGCAGGTTGATGAATCTGGGGGGTTTGGTTTGGAGGATACAGAAGTGAGGGGTGGAGCAGAATATAGTTTTGCTGGAAATCCAGCATATATGGAAGCTGCTGAGACTGTTGCCAACCATTTTTCTGTCGGATTTGGAGGACAAAATAATTGCCAGTATTTTTTATTTAAACCTAAAACTCTTAATGATTTAAGATTAGGTATTCCAAGAGTTGCTGATGCTCAACAATATTTTGGAGAAAGAATGGAAAAAGAAGCAGCTAGGATTTCTGGAGTTTAGGGAAGTTTTTTATATTGTAAATTAGTATATATTCTATGAAAGGGGTGTTTGTTTTAATTGATGGGTTGGGAGATATTCCACATAAAAAGTTGGGATGGCAGACTCCGTTGGAAGCTGCGAATACTCCGAATCTTGATGCTTTAGCTAGGCATAGTCGTCTTGGTGTTATGTTTTCTGTTAAAGAGAAGTTTATTCCTGGTACAAGTGATGCTGTTGTTTCTATTTTTGGAGAAGATTATGAAAAATATCCTCGGGGGTGGTTGGAGGCTATGGGTGTTGGGTTAAATATTAAAAAAGGAGATTTAGTTTTTCGAACTAATTTTGGAACTGTTGATGATATGAGGCATAGGAGAGTTATTGATAGGAGAGCAGGAAGAACATTATCAACAAAAGAAGCTACTAAATTAGCAGATGCGATTAATAAGGAAGTTAAACTTGATTGTAATTTTCTTTTTAAGAATACATTACAACATAGAGGGGTTTTAGTTTTCAAAGGAAATTTTTCAGATAAATTAACAGGAAGTGATCCTGAATATAATAAAGGAAGTAATAAGTTTTTATTTTCTAGACCTTTGGATAAAAATAAATTATCTAAAAAATCTTCAAAAATATCAAATGATTTTTTAGTTCAGAGTTTTGGAGTTTTGGAAGATCATGTAGTAAATGAAACAAGAAGAAAGAGAGGATTTTTTCCAGCAAATATTATTTTAAGTAGAGCTCCTGGAATTTATATTAAGAAGCTTAAGAAGTTTAATGATTGGGCTTGTACAACAGAGGTTCCTGTTATGAAAGGAATTTGTAATAGTTTAGGAATTAATCTTTTTGGTTATAAACATCCAACTTTTAAAGGACATGATGCGTATTCAAATTTTAATAAGAATTTGAAACTTACAATTAAGAAGTCTATAAAGATGATTAAAAAAAATAAGGATAAGTTTGATTATTTTTTTATTTATCTTAAAGAGACAGATGCTGCTGGACATGATAATAAGCCTGTTGAGAAAATGAAAATGGTTGAGTTGATTGATAAAAAGTTAATGAAGTTTTTGACAAAATTTGTTAAGGAAGGGGTTAAGATTGTTGTTACTGCTGATCATTCTACTCCGTGTGATTTAAAGGCTCATTCTTCTGCTCCTGTTCCACTTATGGTATTTGATCCTTTTGGTAAGAAAGTTGATGAGATGAATTTTTCTGAGAGAAATTGTAAAAAAGGAAGTTTGAATAAAGTTTTAGGAAAGAATTTATTGAAGAAAGTTGGGTTTAGGTAGTTATATATATCTGTGGAAGTTGTGTTTTTTATGTCTACTGATGGAAGGTATAGAGAAATGTATAGACAAGTAAATGATTCTGGGAGTATGGGAGAGACTGTTAGAAGATTAAGAGCTAGAAGATTATTGATGGCTGAAGAGAGAACTGTTGAAACAGAAGAGCCCTTTCCATTTGATAATGTTGATACAGGACATGCAGGAAATGGACATACTTATGTGAGAGTTAATGGTCACTTTCATCGTGTATAATTTGATATCTTTCTTGTAGAACAATAATGCCAGACAACTACGTTTTCTGGCGCACTTTCCTTTTAGAAACTTATTGTGCAGAGCACAATAATCATTAAATACATGAATATGTCTTAGGGATTATGATAACTTATAATGATTTATATGAGGCATTGAGAAAAGAGAGATATAGTGAGCAGTTGCAGAATTTGCCTAAGGATTACATTTCTCAGATTGGAGCTTATCTTAATGATAAGAAGAAGATGGCTGAGAAAGAGGATGATTTGTTTTCTGATGCAATTATTAAGACGAAGAAGCAGTTAGAGAATGCTGTTTCAATTTTTAAGGAATTGATTTTGAGAAGAAAGAAAAAGTTGTTGAATTTGGCTTTTATTGCTACTGAAACTGGGATTAGTAAGAGAGATTATGAGAATATGTTGGATTTTGAGAAAAAGATGTTTGATAAGATTATGAGTTCTATGGATGAATCAGAGAAGGATCTTTCTGGAATATTAAGTTCTAATGGTGGGAAGAGTGTTAAGAAAAATAAGATGGTTTTGTTTAAGGAAGAGATGACTGAGCTTATGGGTTCTAATGGGAATAAGGTTGGGCCTTTTGAGAAAGGAGAGGTTGCTAATTTACCTTCTGAAATTGTAGATATTCTTAAGGAGTCTGGGAAGGTTGAGTTGATTGATGAGTGAATAAGCAAAACTTTAAATACAAATTTATATAATTTAAATCAAGCCTCCGTAGCTCAGTGGTAGAGCAATTGCCTTGTATGTGACTAAGGCTGAAATTAGTCAAAAAGAGAGCAATAGGTCGCAGGTTCAAATCCTGCCGGGGGCTTATATTGTTTATTAGAATAAGTAATTATTTCTTCTCTTCTTTTTTTGTTGTCTTTTTCTTTACTTCTTTTTTCTCTTCTTTTTCTGGTTTGTCTTCTTTTTCTTTTTTTGGCTTTTTTTCTTCTTTCTCAGGTTTGTCTTCTTTTGAATCTATTTTCTCTTCTTTTTCTGGCTTGTCTTCTTTTGGTTTTATTTCCTTTCTGATTTGTGTTTTTTCTTTAACTATTGCTTGTCTAATTTCACAAAATCCTAGAGGATATATTTTTTTTAATTTTAAGCTTAGTGTTTTTTGTAATTTTCCTGTAAGTATATCTCCCATAATTTCATCTGTTTTTTTATCTCCACAATATTCTTTAAGATATTTTTGACTGTTATTTCTTAATCCTGTTTTTACTTTTCTTGAAACTCTTTTTCTTGTTATTAAAAATGGTTTTAGTAATATATTTCCGTCTTGAGTATTTGCTAAAAATGAGTCTTCAATATTATCTGTTGATTTTCTTATAGACCTTCTGATGTAATAAGGCATTAATATTAATTTTGTAACTTCTCCTTCTGGTTTTTCTGTATCAATTCTAACTTTAAATGTTCCTTCAAGACTTCTTCCTTTAAGAGCTCTTGTTAAATCTAGTTTTATTGTTTGGCCTTTTAAATTTTCTTTAGTTGTAGATAATATTTTTAATGTTTTACTAAGTAAAGGTATTTCAATTTCAAAGAATTTTTTTCTTATGGCCATTATTCTATCATTATCTTGCTAACTCTTTTTGAATGTTTAGCTTGTTTAGATTTTTTACATTCTTGACATTTATATATTAGAACATTTCTTTTTGTTGATTTTGTTTTTCTTTTCCATTTTGATGCTGCTGGTTTACTTCCACCTTTTGGTTTGTTACCCATTCCAGGATTTACTCCTCTTAATTTACCTCTTGCGATTGAACCTCTTGCTAGTGTTCTTCTTTTTCCTCCAGTGGACATTAAAGTAACTTTTTGTTCTGTTCTTTTCTTACAATATGGACAGTATCTTGTTTGTTTTTTTGGAACTTTCATTTTTCTGTAATTAGGTTTAATGTTTTTGGTTTTTAAAGTTTGTGTTTGTATGGACTGGTAGTTATTTTTATAAATGCTTTTAATTTATTAGTTACATCCTATATATTATTTTTATGTTTGGGTTTTTATCCCACCCTCCACACCCTATTACCAGCAACTTCGTTGCTGGATATATTATGAAAAACCCAAACTGAATTAATTTGAGATATAGTCTAATTTAGTTTAGAAAATGGAACAAAGAGTTAAGTTTAGAAAAGGAGAACAAAGGAAATTTATTAAGTTAGTTTTAGATAAAATTTTAGCTCCTTCGTTGAGGTCTTTGAGAAATTTTGGTATTGATGTTAGTTATTCTACTCTTAAAAATTATTATCAAGAGAAAAATTTAATGTCTTTGGGATTAGTTAGGGATTTGTGTGGTTTGAGTGGGATTAGATTTGATTCTTTAGGTGTGGAGATTTTAGGTGGGGGGTGGGGGCAGGTTAAAGGTGGGAAAAAGTCTAAGAGGTGATTATTGTTTTATTGCTGTTATATGTTTTTTTATAAAATAAAAAACAAGCCAAAACTGCAAGTGGTTTTTCTAAAAGAAAAATTGGTGTAGAGTTGATTTTTGGACACATTTTTAAAATACTATAACCTTCTAATTTTATGGATAATATATTTATGAAGTTGGCGATTGAAGAAGCAAAAAAATCTTCAGAACCTTTAAAATGTGGAGTAGTTATTGTTAAGGGTGAGCAAGTTATTGCTAAGGCTTATAATTCTCAGAGAAATTCAAATAATGCATCGGCACATGCTGAAATCAATGCAATTAAAATGGCTGGAGAAAATATAGGTAATAAGAACTTGGAGAGATGTTCAATCTATTGTACTTGCGAACCCTGTATTATGTGTTTATCTGCTATAGCTTTTGCCAAGATTGGTAGATTGGTATACGGTTTATCCTTAAATGATGTTACTCCTCCTGAGAAAATGATTAATATAGATATTAATGAGTTTTTGGCAAAAGCGCCTAATAAATTTAAGGTTCTGGGAAACTTTATGAAAGAGGAGTGTAGCCAACTTCTTTAGACCAAAAATCTATTGCGATGAACATCGGGGATAAGGGAAGTTGGATTTTTGAGAGTGGAGCGGAACCTCACAGGCTCGAGCTGGAAGAAGAATTTGGGTGGAGAAGTCAGCAGGACTTCGGAACTCTTTATCGCTGTTATGTGTTTTTTCTGCAAGAAAAAATGACGACTGAAAGGAGGCACAGTATGACGCAGGTCAGCCCCGTATTATAATAAGGTTTAAAAGATACAACAAATTTCCAAAATATATAAGATTTTAGAATAAATCAATATAAGGAGATATCATGATAAGCGTAATTACACCATGTTTGAACATCTGTAAGGATGGTCGACTTGAGTACTTCGAGAAGATGATGGAAAGTATTCATAATCAAACTTGGACTGATTTAGAACATCTGGTGATTGATGGAGGTTCAACAGATGGAACTATTGAAATATTAAAACAGTATCAAATCAAAGGATGGATAAATCATCTTGTTTCAGAAAAAGATTCTGGACTTTATTCTGCAATGAATAAAGGAATAAGGGCGTCTCATGGAGAATATATTCATATAATGAATACAGATGATTTTTTTCTTGATTTAGATTATTTTAAAAGAAGCATGGAAGTTTTAGAAGATGGAGAATATGATTTTACTCATGCTGATAGAGTTATTAAATCAAGAAAAGGAAAACCAGATAAGGTTAAAAAAGGTGACGAAAGAGTTGCATTTTTTAGAATGCCCTTTCGACATCAAACAATGATTGTTAGTAGGGATGTATTTGATGAAGTGGGAATGTTTGATGAAACTTATCAAATAGCAGCTGATTATAAATTTGTTTTACAAATGTTATTAGCTGGAAGAAAGGGATCTCATTTTCCTGAAACAGTTTTATGTTCTTTAGATGGTGGAGCTTCTTCAAATCGAGAAAAATGCATTCAAGAAGTGAGTCAAGTAATCTTTGAGACATATGGTCATAGAAATGGTTTAACGCATGATGATTGTGGGGCAATCTATCGGAGAATGATATCTCCTGAACTTAATTCTAAAATCTTATCAAATGTAAGAGAACAGAGAATAATTGATTCTTTGGAAATTTGTTATCAACAGAGTAATCCTTAAGGGGCTGACCGAGTAATATTGCACATAACATAATCATAACACTAGTTTATTAGTGTTATGATACTACTGAGGGATTTTAATAATAGTTTATCATAACTTTTGATTATCTTTTTTCAGCAGTTATCCTCATAAAAAAAGGATGAGATGATGTGTTTGTAATTTTAAAACCTTGTTTTTTTAACATTTTTATTATAACTGATTGAGGTTCTGTTCTTTCATATATGTCTCCTATTAGTTTTGGAATTCTGCTTTTGAAAACCCATGAACGAACATCAACTAAATAAAAAGTCCCTTGTTTTTTTAAGACTCTATAAACTTCTGAGAAAACTTTTTCATAAGGAGGGATGTGGTGGAGGACATTTATTGAATAAGCTGCATCAAATGAATTATTTTTGAATGGAAGTTTTGTAGCATCAACTATTTTGAAAGTGGCATTTTTTATATTTTCTTTAGCGTGTTTAATTTGTTTTTTATCTAAATCTATTGCTGTTATTTTTGCTTTATCTGCTAATTTTTTTGTCATCTCTCCGCTTCCACATCCGACTTCGAGAATTTTATTTTTCTTTTTTAATTTTGATTTAAGTGCTTGAATAAGTGTATTATAATTTGAGTTTGCACTAAATGGGCCTATTATTTTGTTTACAAAAAATCTTTCAACTTTATTCATTTCTGCCATTTTTATTATGTTATGGGCCTGCGCAGAATTGAACTGCGGATCTTGTCCACGTCAAGGACACGTCATACCACTTGACCACAAGCCCTTAAATTATCTAAATTAATAATGTTTATATATTTGGTGATATTATTTGTTATATGAATCTTAAAGGTAAATTAATTAGTTTTAAAGAAGGAGAAGCTAGAGATAGATGGATGAAAGCAGTTTCTCAAATGAGGAGAGCTGTTGATGCTGAGGAACAAAGAAGAGATGCAGGTAGGGAAGCTGCACGTTATGATGCTCAAGATGCAAGAAAAAAACATGTTTATGAAGAAGCAAGAAAATTAAGAAAACAATTAGCTTGATTATTATTCTAATAATATTTATATATACACTATTCGTATGTTTTTTATGATATCTAAAAGAGGACAGGTCGCTATATTCATAATTATAGCAATTATTATAGTTGCAGGAGTAATTGTGTATTTTCTTGTAAAAGATAGGACAAGTTATTCTAATATTCCTAGTGAATTTCAGCCTGTTGAAGATTATTTTCTAAGTTGTATTGAAGATATAGTAAGAAATGGGAAAGATGTTATGGGGACGCAAGGAGGATATATTGAGCCTCCAAATTTTGACCCGGGTAGTGATTTTATGCCTTTTTCATCTCAATTAAATTTTTATGGTTGGCCTGTTCCGTATTGGTATTATAAATCAGGTGTCAATATAATTAAAGAGCAAGTTCCATCGAAAGATGATATGGAGGAAGAGTTGAATAAATATATTCAAGATAGAGTTGGTGATTGTGATTTTGGAGATTTTGTTGTAGAGGGTTTTATTGTTGAAAGAGAGGAAGGTGTTAGAGTTCAGACAGATATTGGTGTTAATCAAATTTTTGTTAATTTGAATGCTCCTATTAATGTTAATAGAGGAGAGGAGAGTGTTAGAATAGAGGAACATGAAGTTCAGTTAGATACAAAGTTTGGTAAGTTTTATGATTTGGCTGTTGATATTTATGATTATGAGAAAGAGGAAATGTTTTTAGAAAATTATGCTGTTGATGTTTTGAGATTGTATGCTCCTGTTGATGGTTTTGAAATTCAGTGTAGTCCGTTGATTTGGGCTTTTAATGAAGTAGTTGATGAGGTTAAACAAGGGTTGAGTGGAAATATGCAAGCAATTAGATTGACAGGAGATTATTATGATGATTCTCATGATTATTTTGTTCAGGATTTGAGAAGTGATGAGGCTGTTAGATTTTTGTATGATCCAAGTTGGCCTACTAGAATTGAAGTTTGGCCTTCTGATAGTGGGATTTTAATTGCAGAACCTGTAGGAACTCAAGAAGGTTTAGGAATTTTAGGATTTTGTTATGTTCCTTATCATTATGTTTATGATTTGAATTATCCTGTTTTAGTTCAAATTTATGATGAAGCAGAATTGTTTCAGTTTCCTGTTGCTGTTATAATTGATAAGAACAGACCTAGGGAGGCTTTGCCTGCAACAGAAGTTAGAGATGCTACAACTGAATTGTGTAAATATAGAAATTCTAGAATGGAAGTTTATACTTATGATACTGGATTGAATCCTGTTGAAGCAGATATTAGTTTTAAATGTATTTCTGATAGTTGTTATATTGGAAAGACACAGATTAGTGGTAGTGATGCTAAGTTATCTGAGAATTTTCCTCAGTGTGTGAATGGACATGTTGTTGCTAAAGCAGAGGGTTATGTAAATAAAAAGCATCAGGTTTCAACTAATGTTGATGGACAGGTTGTTGATATTGTTTTAGATAAAATATATGATATTGGTCTTAATTTGAAGTTGGATGGGAGAGATTCAGATAGTATGGCTGTTATTTATTTTCAATCTGAAGATTATTCTGCAACTGTATCTTGGCCTCAGCAAAGAAGTATAAGTTTAGCTCAAGGAGATTATAATGTAACTGTTTATGTTTATCAAAATTCTAGTTTGAAATTAGAAGGTTATACAACTGAAAAATGTACTGATGTTCCTAGAGAGGGTTTGTTGGGAATGTTTGGTTTAACAACTGAAAAGTGTTTTGATATTTCTGTTCCTGATCAAATAGTTTCAATGAGTTTGTCAGGAGGGGGAAAAACTCAAGAATATATTGTTGATACAAATCTTAGAGATTATAGTGTTATAGAAATATCTGTAGAGAGTATGCCAAAACCTACAACCCTTGAAGAGCTACAAGATAATTATAATTTGTTTGAATATAAAAGAGTTTATGTTGAATATAAATAAAATGAAAGATATAAAAATAAATAAGATTGGAATTTTTTTAGTTGGAGCTATGTTTATTTTAACTTTGTGTATGCCTTTTATTTTTGCAATTGATAGTTCTTCTACAACAACTTCTACATTTCCTAATAATCCTTCTTCAAGTTCAAGTGTTTCTGGGTTTTCAGGAACTAGTCCTTCATATTCTAATTTTCCTGATAATAGTCAGTTTTGGCCGATTTATGGGAATCAAGATACTTGTTATGCTACTCAAGATTTTATTTTGAATATTCCCCTAGGTGGTTGTAGTCCTGCAATTGTTAGGAGTGATTTATTAGAAGAACAACCTGTTCCTGTTTTTTGTAAAGTTGATGCTTTGAAAATTAATCCTTTTGCTGATATTTCTATGATTAAGGGTGTGACTTTTTCTGCGAGAAGTTATCCTCCTGAAGTTTCTGGAATTGGGTTTCATCCAATAAGAAGTGCTTTAAGAGTTCAAGATCAGGTTTTAGATACTCCGTTTTATGGAAGTATTGGTTATTTGGTTGTTACATTAAAAAGAATTCCTGCTGAGAGAGATATGCCTGAGTGGATACAAGTTAATTTGACTGGAAAGTTAGGGTATGATGTTAGTAGATATGCTGGGCCAGGACAAAATGAATATTATTTGGAATTGTTGACTGAAGATGAATGGAAGCAGAAGTATAAAGATAATAATTTATTGAAAGGAAAAGCTTATATTCGAGCTGAGTGGATTGAAAATGATGAAGCTGAGATTGGATTGTATGATGAGAATTTACAGCAAGTTCAAAAAGTTAAGTTGAAACAAGGACAGACTTCTGATGATATTTATATGCCTGGATTTTATTGTAAAGTTGGTTTGAGAATTACATTGAGTGCTATGACTTATGCTGATAGAGAAGCAAAGTTAGAAATTGATAATAATATTCAGTGGGTAAGAGTTGGAACAAGATTTTTAGATGATAGATGTAGGGTTTTGGGAATTGATGTTGCTAATAAAAAAGTTAGAATTGAGTGTGCTCCTCCTAGAAAATCTTTTGAATTGAAATTGAAAGGTTCAAGTGGAACTGAGATTAATAATGGAATTAATAATATTAATGTTAATGTAGGTGAGGTTGTTAATCCTAGTGAGCAAGATGTTACTAAGAGATATTGGTCTGTTTATTCAGGAAGTGTTCCTAAAAATTTAGATGCAACAGAAGAGAAGTTTTTGATATTAGTTAAAAATGTTTCTTCAAGTCATATTGAAAATTTAAGAGTTAAACAATCTACTTTGAGTGCTATAACTACTAAAATTGAGAGAATTAGTGCGAAGACTCAACAAGAATATTTGAATAAACTTTTAGAGATAAAAGATGTTTTTGGAAATAATTTTGATGTTAATAATATTAAACTTTTAAAAGTAGGTGAGAAGGATTCTGAGTCTGGATTTATTTATAATAAACCAACTTCTGGTCCTGATAAAGATTTTTCAGGTGGAAGTAATCCTAATGCTGGTAGAATTTTGAATGAGTATTATAATGAAGCAAAAGCAACAGCTGAGAATTTAGATCAGATGTATGGTGGAGAGGCTTGTGTTGAAGGAAAATGTGGGGAAGTTGGTTTGAGAGAGTTAGTTCAGTTGTCAGGAGCTATTGGAAAACAATATACTAGAAATCAGATTAATCAGAGATTAGGTGAAGGATATAATGTTGGTTTAGCAAATGATAATGTTGATACTAGTGATGCTTCGATTCAATTTGAACTTGATGGGAGATTTCATACTGTTAGATTGTTAGATGTTAAAGATAGTGCTCAGTCTGGGAATTATGGGGATTTTACAATTGTTGAAGGTGGAACAAGTAAACCAAAGAGGATTGGAATTGGGCAGTATATTGATAATCAAGCATTGATTAAATTAATTGATTTGAAAGATGATAGAGCTACTTTTGAATATTTTGAAAAAGATCAGAATAGTAATGATATTAGGAAGACTTCTGTTGTTCAGTTATATTCAACTGTTAATATTTTAGGAAATGTTATAACTTTTAATGATGTTAAGTTGAAGAAGGTTGCTAAGGTTAGTGTGAATACAAATTCTCCTGCTGGTTTTACAGATACTAATTTTACTTTTAAGATTGCTATTGAGAAAAGAGCAATTGAGTTGTCTCCTAATAAGACAAGTAAGTTGATTGATAAGATTAATAAGACAGTTCAAAAGTTGGAAGATATTAGTGAGAAATTAGGAGAGGTTGTTAAGGTTATGAAGTTAGCTTGTTTTGCAACATCTACGATTCTAACTGTTAAGACATTTTTTGAAAATTTAGGTGGAAGAGGAATGGCTAGACAAAAAGTTATGGGTTATTGGTATGATAATTGTGAGCAAGAGTCTCAGGGAGATAAGAATTTATTTAATGCTTGTTTGAAAAATAATAATGCTCAGATTGAAGGAGATATTAATAATTATGCTGGGAATTTGCAGTCTGTTAATAATAATTTACAAAATATTCAGAATAATAATTTGAATCCTGCTAATGGAGCTGTTGATGGGTCTAAGGCTTTGGCTGCGTATAAGATTTATATGAATAAATATGTTGGAACTACAACATTTACTACTGAGAGTGGGAAGACAGTTTCTGTTACTGCTGATATGATTAATAGTGCTGGAACATTGCAAGAATTAAGAGATTTAGAATTAGCTGCTTTGAATTCTAAAGCTGGAGCAAGCACTGGAAAAGCAGGGAATAATGAAGGCTATGGTGTTGCAAATAGATTGCAGCAAAGAGTTGCTATTGATAATTCTAATCAAAATGCTCAGTCAATATTTGGAAATGGGATTAGTGTTGATTTAGATTATAGTGCTAATGGAACTGTTATTAGAGGTTATCATGGGCAGAGTTGGAAGAATTTTAGAGATGCTGGATTTTCTATTTCTGGAAATGATGGAACTGTTAAAGATGAGACTCCTGCTCAAGCATTGACTGTTGGAGGTCTTTCTTATATTGCTATTTTAGGAAAAAGAATTTCTGGTGTTGGAAGTTATAATGCTGTTTCTTGGTATGAAGTTGGAAGTGGTAAATCATTAACTGCTCCTCTTAGTAGAGAAGAGGTAGATAGAAGGGGATTGAGTAGTATTCAGTTTGCTCGAAGAGATCCTAGTGCTTTGGTTAATCCGTGGAGAAATCCAACAGTAAGATTTTATGATTCTGGGAATTTTAAGGGATTGCCTGCTGTTGTTCCTTTAGGAAGGAGATTAGGAGAACAAGAAGGTTGGTATGTTGCTACTATGCCTTTTAGTATTGAGAATAAAAATACAAAGGCTTATACTGATGCTGGACAGATGAGGAATTTTTATATTTGTAATGTTGGAGCAAATGGTTTAGAGGAATTTGAAAGTTCTTTAAGAGATGATCAGTGTCAGTTTATTAATTTAGATATTAGAAAACCTGATAATGTTTTGGGATTGCCTGTTCAGAAATCTAATGAGTTGGTTGATAAATCTGAGAAAGCTTTGCGTCAGGCTGCTGAAGGTTTTGCTAATATAAAACCTGGTGAAGATGCTTATATAACTATTTTAGATGGAAGATATAAAGTTGGGAAGCCTGGAAGAAAGAAGGGAGGAAGGTGTCAGGATTTTATGTCTCCTCAAGATTGTTATATTTTGTTTAATGTTTGTGATCCTGTTATTTGTCCTCCATCAAGATGTGATATGGGTGGGGCTTATCCTGTAGATGATGTTATTCAGACAGGAATTGTTGGGAGTATTGCTTTATGTTTACCAAATATTAAAGAGGGAATTATGGTTCCTGTTTGTATTTCTGGTATTCATGCTGGTATAGAAGGTTTGACAAGTATTTTGAGGGCAACTAGAGATTGTATGGTTGAGAGTTTGAAGACAGGACAGAATATTGGGATATGTGATGAGATTCAATCAATTTATCTTTGTGAGTTTTTATGGAGACAGTTAACTCCAATTATGAATATGTTGATTCCTGCGATGATTGAAAGTACTTATGGGCAGGGGACAAGGGGAGGAGGGGAATATTTGACTGTTCAGAATGCATGGCAAAATGTCGAGGGTTCAATTGATTATATGACTAACCAATATGCTGTAAATGCTTTTAATGCTTTCAAAGCTCGAAGTACTGATGATGTTGGTGGAGAAATATGTAAGATGTTTATATCAGCAAGATATCCTTCTAATAAAGATTTTTTTGATGCTTTGCTTGAGCCAGAGAGTCCTCATCAATTTTCTGCTTGGTTCCATGAGATTCCTTATAGTGAGGCAACAACTCCTGCAACTTCACAATATAAAGTTTATTATCATATTTATGCTGGAAAAAATAGAGGTGTTTATTATTCTGTTTATTTAAGAGATCCTCCTGAATCAAGTCAGTATAATGTTCAGCCTATGATTGTGGTTGATACTGGATTTATTGGAGTTGGACAGTATGCTGATCAGGCTAAAGATTTTACAGCTCCTAAAGGATATAAGCAATTGTGTGTTAGAATAGATAATAAGGAAGAGTGTGGGTTTAAGCAAGTTTCAAGTGATTTTGCTTTGAATATTATTAAAGATACTTATGCTAGTGAGCAAGCGACTCAGAGGGCGACTTCAACTCAGACTTGTGTTGGTGGGACAGCAAGTATTTATGCGTTTTCTTCTTTAAATATTCAGGAAGGAGCACAAGAAGCTTTGAATCCTGAAATGGGGAAGAGAGGAATTGTTAGGGTTTGTGCAACTGATAATCCTGGGAAATCTACTAATGCTGCTAGATGGACTGATGTTGGTGTTTGTGATGAACCTGATATGAAGTGTTGGCTTGATACAGATTCTGTTAAAAATGCTATCACAGCTAGGAATATAGAGAACCAGACTTTGCAAGCTGCTGGATTTAATGTAACTCAATATTTTGATTCAACCGGAGTTTATACTCCTCAATATACAAATAGTATGTTGGTTAATTTGAAAATTAAACTTGCTGAAATTAATTTTAATTCAGCTTATGGTGAGAGATTAGTTAATGAAGGTGGGACAAGTGCTGCTGGTTATTCAGAAACTGAGTTTGGAAGATTGATTAGAGATATTAAGGACTTACAAGAAAGAGCTCATAATAATAATTATAAGGCTCGGGCAATGTTGTTAGAGTTCCAGGCATATGAGAGAGCTGTTAGAGCTGTTTATTTGAAATATTTTGGTAAAGAGCATGATGTTGAACATGCTCCTGTTACTTCTGGGGATTCTGCAACTGAGGGGGTCTATGGGTTGAGATCAGAAGATTTTAATGCTGGAGAGCAGAGAGTTATTGCTGGAATAAAAATATATTCTGGAGAAGTGTATACTGGTATTTTTATTGTTAGACATGTAAATGAGGAGATTATATATATTACTGATGGTAATTTGCCTAGAAGTATTGGGAGAGTTATAAATGGTGTATTGGACATTAATATTAATCAAATTCCTGAAAGTAAAATTAATATTAAAAAATATGCTGCAGCAGTTGATAATGCTAGAGTAGATTTAAATGTATTAAGTATTGTCTTGGCTGCTTCGAGTAGTTCAAGTGGTGGAAGTTCGACATCAAGTACATCAACAAGTGGAACAGGAACTCAAACTCCTGAGAATATAATTAAAAGTTTTAATAGGTATCCTTATTTTGATAGTTATAAAAGATTTCTTGTTAATTTAGGAAACGATGAAAATGGAAATGTTGTTGGAGTTTATGCTTTGGATTCAAGTAGAAATTTGGTTTGGAGTTCTGATGGAAGTGATTTTACAAGTGTTGAAGCTGATATTGCTAATGGTGATGCTTGGAAGACTCAGTTGAAAGGAGAGTTACTTGATTTGTTTAATAGACAGTTGACTTTGATTCCTAGTGAGATTTTAGTTGGAGATGAATTAATAGATAAGAATGGAGTATTTTATGTTGTTGATGTTGCTAGAGAGATTGAGGGAACTGTGGGAAGAGTTTTTTTTATACATAAGTTTGATGATAGTAGTAAAACAATTACTTTTAGGTGGGAAGAAGAAGTTGGAATTGATGAATTGTCTCAGATATATGCTAAGAAGATGAATTGATTTTTGAAGAATGCGGGGAGAAAGATGCTCGAGACCCCGCTCGCCTTTTCGTGCTTTGTTATCCCACCAAGAATACCACTCGCGAAATCTCTCGTCGAACCCTTGGTTCTTATCCAAATATAAAATCCTATCTTTGATAGGAGGTATGCGGGGAGAAAGATTTGAACTCTCGTAGGCACTAAGCCACTAGGTCCTAAGCCTAGCCCGTTTGACCGCTCCGGCATCCCCGCTTAAGAATAGTAGATATATTTGTTTTATAAGGGTTTTGATTTAGAATTATTTAGATTTCTTTTTAGATTTTTCTTCAGCTTCCTTTATCTTAATTTTGTCTGTTAGGTGTAGTCTTTCAATTAATTCTTTGTATCTATTTCTAATTGTAACCTCTGTTATTCCTGCTACATCTGCAACTTCTCTTTGAGTTTTTTTCTCGTCGTTAATTAAAGCTGCAACATATAAAGCAGCTGCTGCAATTCCTGCTGGACCACGACCTGAAGTTAATTCAGAGATATCTGCTTTTTTTAGGATTTTAATTGCTTCGTTTTGTGTTTTTGGAGAGAGATGTAATATTGAAGCAAATCTAGAGATATAATCTTTAGGAGATGAAGGAGTTACTTTAATTTGTAGTTTTCTCATTATGAATCTGTATGTTCTTCCGATTTCTTTTCTTTCTACATCTGAAGCATTTGCAATTTCATCTAGTGTTCTTGGGATGTCATATGATCTGCAAGCTGCATAAATACAAGCTGCGATTACTGATTCCATACTTCTTCCTCTAACTAAACCTCTTTGTAATACAAAGTTGTATATTCTTGAAGCTTCATCACGAACAACTGAGGGTAGGCTTAGGAATGCTGCAACTCTTCTTAGTTCTGCCATTGCTAATCTTAAATTTCTTTCAATAGATGTTGATACTCTTTCTTGCCATTTTTTTAATCTTAAGAATTTTCTTGTTTGTCCTGCATCTAATTTATAGATATCTGAAATTTCTCCAACATTTGTTGTTAATCCTTTGTCGAATTTTTGCATGCTCATTGGAGCTCCGCCTCTACCTTTTTTTTCTTTAGAATCTGATTGAGAATGAAGCTCTTGGCCTGTGTCTACCATTTTTTCTTCAATAACTAGACCACATTCACCACAAATTACTTCTCCTCTTTGTTCATCATAAACTAGATGTGTAGAACCACATTCTGGACATGATTTTTTATTTGCCATTTTAGAATTTACGATTTAAATTTAAGACCATCGTAAGGTTTTTAAAGTTTTTGGTTATATAAAGGTTTCTATTATCTTAGACTATAATAATCTTTTTATACTTTATGTTTGTTTGTGAATTATGAATAATCAATATGTTGATGATTTGTTGCGAGGTGTTGAAGGGCATCAAGGGGGAATAACTGTTAGTCCTGATGAAATGGGTAGAATTGGAAAAGCATTATTAGGTTTTCAGTTTCCACGTAATTATGGTTTTAGTGTTTCTTTACCTCCTTCTCGTGATTTTCGTGTTGGTCCAAAAGGTTCTGGACAGATAGAACATGGGACATTATATTTCCGAAGAATTTTATTTAATAGAAATTCTGGATTGTGGAGAAAGGAATGTGCTTTTATGAGGGGGTTGAGGGGAATTACAGAAGCTGCTGGTTTTTATGATTCTGATTATATGGTTAATAGGATGATGGTTAATCCTGGGGTGAGACAAGCTATTGAGGATTCATCTTCTGATGTTTCTATGCTAGGGGTTTTTAGGCTTGTTGATTGGAGAGATCAGAAAAGTGAGGGAGTTGAACTAGAACCGTTTTTAGCGATTCCTGGAGCTGATCCAACAGTTGTAAGAGAATGGGAAAAGAAGTATTATAGATTTTGGGGTAAAGGAAGAGGTTTAGGAGTGTTGTCTTCAATAAAAGCTGTGAAAGCAGAAAGAATGTTTGCTACTGTTTAATTTCTTTTTCTATAACTAAAATAGCATTAATTGAGCCTTCTTGAGATGGACGGTTTGTAATTTTAGCTTTTCCTGCTTCTGTTTCAATTATTGCTCCTTTTTGTAGGATGTTTTGTCTTGCTAAGAAACGATTTTGAGGAGTTTCTAAAACGTTTTTTATTTTTGTCTTTGTTGTTTTTTTAGTTGTTTGATTTGTTATGTTCACAATATTTGTAGTTAGTAGAATTGTTCTTTTTTTTCCACCTCTTGCTCTGAGTTTCTTATTTTTTGTTGCACTAAGTTTGACTGTTCTTTTTTGTCTTATTCTTTCATGTTTTCTTGTTTTTCTAATCTTGTGGTATTTCCCACCTGAGATTTTTCTTCCTTTATTCATAATTTGATTAGATAATTTTGGTTTTTAAATCTTGGGGTTTATAGTAAGTTTTATAAACTAAACTGAAGGAGATAGATTATGGTTAATGGAATTGAAAGACCTCTGGACCTTTTGAATCAATCGAAGGGTAAAGAGATTTTGGTGCAGTTGAAAAGTGGAAATCAACTTGTTGGAACTTTGTTAGCATTTGACATACACATCAATGTTGTGTTAGATAATGCAAAGGAAATGCAAGACGGAGAAATGAAAAGAAGTATTGGTTTGTCTTTTTTGAGAGGAGATACGATAATTTTTATTTCGCCTGCATCTGTGTCTACTGATAAGAAATAATAACAAGCGTTTCTGTGTTGATTTTCGCTGCAGAGTGTTCTTGTTTTTTAGGGTTAGTGGGAACTTCGGAAGATTTACAATAATTTTTCCTACACAATAAACCCTCCCTCCCACCCTTTATTGTAGGAAAAAATTAACTCTAAAATTATTTTTTAATAGAAAATTTTTATGTACTTAGAACTAAATCTCAACAACCATCAAATCCTTAGCTAACTTTGTATTCTTGAAAACAGATTGAGCTTCTTTGAGAATTAATTTATCTTTGTGTTCGTATCTTTGGGAAATGTGAGTTAGGATTAATTCTTTTGCTTTGCTTGATTTTGCAATTTGAGCTGCTTGTTTTGCTGTCATGTGTTTGTATTCTTCTGCTAATTGTTTTCCATTATCTGAATTATCTAGGAATGTTGATTCACAAATCAATAAGTCTGAATTTTCTGCTAGTGTTTTAATTGAAGGATTTGTTTTTGTATCCATAATTATTGTTAGTTTTTTCCCTGGTTCTTTATATGTTAAATCTGAAGCTTTGATTGTTTTTCCATTTAGATTAATATTTTTTCCTTGAGCTAGTTGGCCTATTAGTTTTGAGTTTGGTATTTTTAGTTTTGCTAATTTCTTTTTATCTATTCTTATTTTTTCTTTTTCTTCTATTGAGTAAGCTAAGCTTGGAGCTCCGTGGTTCATTGGGCGAGAATTAATTAAAAGATCTTTTGTTTCTGCTACTTTTCCTGAAGTGATTTCTTTTATTTTCATTTTGAGTTTGTTTTTAAATTTGAAGATATTAAGTATCTCTTTGATGTATTTTGATGTTCCTTTAGGTCCGTAGATTTCTAATTCTTTTTTATAGCCGTTTAATGCTAATGTTTGAAATAATCCTGGGAGTCCTAGGATGTGATCTCCGTGCCAGTGAGTTATTAGGATTTTTGTTATTTTTCCTGGGTTGATTTTTGCTTTACGAAATTGTCTTTGAGTTCCTTCTCCACAATCTATTAGAATGTTTTCTTCATTGTACTGAACTAGAATTGCTGTGTGGTTTCGACTAGCTGTTGGGATTTGTCCGCTTGTTCCTAAAAAGGTTATGTTTATTTTCATTTTGTTATTTTTACACCATACAAATAACCCTCCCACCCACCCTTATTTATGGTGTAAAATTTATTTATTATAGTAGTGAAAGTTTGTTTATATAATTTTGTTTTAGAATTAATTTAAACTAAATGGCCCCGACAGGTCCTAAAAATATTTCATATTTTTGGTCCTCTAAACTCTGCTGTGCCTTTGCACAGATTAGATTTATCGTTTAGAGTATTTGAACCTGCTTCTTGGTTCAAACTAAACGGCCCCGACAGGATTTGAACCTGCGACCTCTTACTTAGAAGGCAAGCGCTCTATCCAGGCTGAGCTACAGGGCCTTAAATTTTATAAGAAATAAAGGTTTTTTAAACTTTAGTTTATTGATGTTTTAGAAAATGAAGGTGATGTTTATTTGTAAGCATAATAGATTTAGAAGTAAGGTAGCTGAGTCTATTTTTGCAAACTATGCAAATGGAAGGCATCAGGTTCGGAGTAGGGGGTTGATTATTGATATGGATGTTCATCCTAATGTTAAGAAGGCTTTGAAATCTATTGGAGTTAAGTTGAAGGTTGATGGTTCTCGGTCTCTTTCTGTTGAAGATTTTAATTGGGCTGATATTGAAGTTATTGTTGCTGATGATGTTCCGAAGAAATTGTTTTTGCAATATGATACAAAGATTATTGTTTGGAAAATTAGAGATACTCACCAGACTAATTATAAAGGTATTTTAGCTAGAGTTAAAGATATAGAGAAGAGGGTTAAGAAGTTGGTTGAAGAGCTGGATAATAAGAAATACTAAAGTTTTTAAGTTGTAAAATTCTAGTTGCAATATGCGCGGATGGAGAGATTAAAAATCTCAGTATCCTCGCGAGACGCGCGGATGGCGAAGTGGTTAACGCGTTCGGCTGCAACCCGGATATTCCAAGGGTTCGAATCCCTTTCCGCGCTTATGGATTCGAAACGAGGAGTGAATTGCGAAGCAAGAGAACCTAGGTTCTGGATGCTGGAGTAACTAGAACCCGCAGGAGGTTCTAGGTTTGAATCCCTTTCCGCGCTTAAACTTGTGAGAAGATTTTAAAATGACAAAAAAAGTAATTTTGGTTCATGGATGGGGTGGAAGCCCAAAAGAAGATTGGTATAACTGGCTTAAAAAGGAGCTAATCAAAAAAGGTTATGAAGTTGAAGCCCCGGAGATGCCTGATACATTAAATCCTAAAATTGATGCTTGGGTGGGTAAACTTGAAGAAGTATTTAAAGAATCTGAGGAAGTTTATTTGGTGGGGCATAGTATTGGTTGCCAAACTATAATGAGATTTCTTGAGAAAAATAATATTAAACTAAAAAAAGTTATACTTGTTGCTCCTTGGCTTTCTTTAACAGATGAAACTTGGGATGAAGATTATACTGAGGAAAAAGCTAAACCTTGGATTGAAACCCCTATTGATTTTGATAATGTAAAAACCAAAGCAGAGAAATTTGTGGTTGTTTATTCTGAAACAGACCCATATGTTCCTAAAGATGACCCCTTTGTTTTGAAAGATAAATTAGGGGGGGAATTAATTAATATGGGGGATGGAGGACATTTAGATAGGGAAGAGTTTCCTGAGATTGTTGAGGAGATCGAGAAATGACAAAAAAAGTAATTTTGGTTCATGGATGGGGTGGAAATCCTGAGAATAATTGGTTTCCGTGGCTGAAAAAGAATTTAGAAGAAAAAGATTTTGAGGTTATAGTTCCTAAGATGCCGAATGCTGAAGAACCTGAAATTAATTCTTGGGTTGAGAAACTAAGAGAAGTTTCTGGAGATGTTAATGAAAATGTTTATTTTATTGGACATAGTATTGGTTGTCAGACTATTATGAGGTATTTAGAACAATTGCCTGCTGGATCTAAAGTTGGGGGAGTTATTTTTGTTGCTGGATTTTTTAATTTGCCTAATTTGGAAACTGATGAAGAAAAGGAAATTGCTAAGCCTTGGCTTGAAACCCCTATTGATACTGATAAAATTAAGAGGATTACAAATGATATTGTTGCTGTTTTTTCTGATGATGATCCGGATGTTCCTTTAGATGATTCTAAGTTGTTTCAGGAGAGATTAGGAGCTAAGATTGTTATTGAGCATGAGAAGGAGCATTTTTCTGATGATGCTGGGATTAAGGAGTTACCAATTGTTCTAAATGAGTTTTTTGTTATGGCTGGGATGGATGGCAATTAGGTACCACAAAGAAAGATTTAAATAGTTATTTGTAGTGGGTAAGGTATAGATGGGATTTTTATCCTAGTAATAACCTAAAAAATTTTATTCCACACAATAAACTCTCCCACCCACCCTTTATTGTGGAATAAAATAATCCTTGTGTTATTTAGGATAAAAATTAATTTGAAAATAAGATGGCATTTATTGTAAAAAAGAAAATTAATGGAAAGGATTATTATTATCTTAGGAAGAGTGTTAGAGAGGGGAATAAGGTTAGGGCTGTGAATATTGCTTATCTTGGAAAGACAAAGAAGGATGCTGAGGAAAAGTTTAAGAAGATGGAAAAGAAGAAGAATAGTATGGAAAATAAAAATGTGAAGAAGGCTGATTATGAGAGTACTGATATTTCAATAGAGGATATGACAAATTTTTGTAAGAGAAAGGGGTTTGTTTATCCTAGTGGAGATATTTATGGAGGGTTGGCAGGTTTTTGGGATTTTGGGCATCTTGGTGTTGAGATGAAAAAGAATTTGAAAAATGATTGGTGGAAATTTCATGTTCAGGAAAGAGAAGATATTGTTGGGATTGATGGGAGTATAATTACTAATCCAGAAGTTTGGAAAGCTTCAGGACATGTTGATAGTTTTTCAGATATTTTTGTTGTTTGTAAAAAGTGTAAGAAACCAAATAAGATTGATAAGAATGAGTTAGGGAAAGTGAAGTGTGATGATTGTGGAGGAGAGTATGATGAAGAGACTGCTAAAGAGTTTAAGTTGATGTTTAAGACAAATGTTGGGGAAGATGGGTTTGCTTATCTTAGGCCTGAAACTGCTCAATTGATTTTTACTAATTTTAAGTATGTTCAGGAAAATGCTAGAATGAAGTTGCCTTTTGGAATTGCTCAGATTGGAAAAGCTTTTAGAAATGAGATTGCTCCTAGAGATTTTATGTTTCGAAGTAGAGAGTTTGAGCAGATGGAGATTGAGTATTTTGTTGATCCTAAAGAAAAATGTCCTTATGAGATTGGAGATTCAGAGATTTTAGTTTATTCTGATGAAAATCAAGAGAAAGAAGAAGAACCAAAGAAGATGAAGTTTAAGGATGCGTTGAAGAAGGGAGTTATTAAGACAGATTGGCATGCTTATTGGTTAGAGCAAGAGCTTTTGTGGTTTGTTAATTTAGGAGCTAATTCTGATAAGTTTAGAATTAGGCAGCATACTAAAGATGAGAAGAGTCATTATGCTTTAGATACTTGGGACTTGGAATATAAGTTTCCTTTTGGTTGGAAAGAGTTGCAAGGAATGGCTAATCGAAGTGATTTTGATTTATCTCAACATCAAAAATTTTCTAAGACAAGTATGGAGATTTTAGATAAAGATGAGAAAAAGATTCTTCCACATGTTGTTTGTGAACCTTCTCAAGGAGTTGAGAGAGGGTTTTTAGTTTTTCTTTTTGATGCTTATGAATATGATAAGGAAAGAGATAATGTTGTTTTGCATTTACATCCTAAATTAGCTCCTGTTAAGGTTGGTATTTTTCCAATTGTTAAGAAAGAAGAGATGTTGAAAGTTGCTGAGGATGTTAGAGATGATTTGAAGAAAGAGTTTAATGTTTTTTATGATACAGGGGGTTCGGTGGGGAGGAGGTATGCTAGGCAAGATGAAGCTGGAACTCCTTATTGTGTTACAATTGATGGAGATTCTATTAAAGGGAAAGATGTTACAATTAGAGATAGAGATACAGAGAAGCAGATAAGAGTTAAGATTGAAGATTTGAAAGATGTTATAACACAAGGATTAAGGGGAGAAGATATTATGAAGATGGGAAAGATGGTTGATACTAGGAAGAAGTGAGATGGGTATTAATTCTCAAATAGTAACATTATAGAAACTTTTAAAAACTATAAAATTATGAAAAGATATGGAAGATTTGTTAGGTAGGTTATTGGAAACAGCAGAAGATATTGTTTTAATGAGAGATGTTCCTGCTTTAAATTCAGACCAAGTTAGTTTTGCTGTTCCTTTGAGAGGTAAATTAGCAAGGGAAGTTTTTGATGAATCTTTAACACATGATAGAGGATTACCTGAGTTTCAGAGATATTGGAGTTTTGATAAATCTAGCGGACATATTAAAGGTTTGAGTGTTTATTTAGGAACAAGATTAGATAGTAGAGTTTTGAGACCTGAAGGATTAAGAATGTTGGGTGTTAGAGAATTACAAAGTTTAGGGGGTAAAGGAAAATTAGCTGATGGGTTTTGGAGAGATGCAGGAATTGTTGTTTATTCTGCTGGAACTCCAAATCTTAATACTGCGAGAGCATTGTGTCAAAAGGGAGTTGAGGGAGAATTGGATTTGCCTTTGATATGGGGTTTTTCTGATTTGGATTATGTTCCAAAAGATGGTGGGGTTGGAATAGTTTCTATTGAAAATCCTCAGAGGGTTATTTTAGGAGAAGAAGCTGTTAAAGTTCTTGAGGATATTGAAGCTTATCAAGGAAATAAAAAAGGTGCTTGTAGGTTGAGTCGGGGCGGGGGTGGTGATTGGGGTGCCGACTGGGTTGTTTTTGCTGATTCGGACGCTGGCTGTCTGGTGGATTGGGTTTGTGGAGAAGCCACGCGCGAAAAATTACTCCAGGCTTATAATGGATTGAGTGAGAGAGTTTATGGAGATCAAATTGAAGAGTTGCAAACAAAAAGGGATTCCTCAAGACATGAGTTTTTAGCTGAATTAGATAGATAATTATAAAAACTTATTTTTCTTTTTATGATTCCTAGCCATATGGTTAGGCCACACGTTGACTAATTAGTCCATCATTAAGGTTTATTTTAAGGCATGAAATTCAACTGCGACAATTAGTAGTGATGATCTTTTGAGGGATTGTGAATATTGAAGCAGTGGTGCTCTGTCATATTGACACTAGGAGGCTCCTTTTTAGGAGAGATTAGTTGGCTACAAAGTTGGGGTGCTTGTAGGTTGAATCGGAACAGGGATGGTGATTGGAATGCCAACTGGGATGATTTTGCTAATTCGAACGCTAACTGTCTAATGGCTTAAATATGGTTAGGATTTTTTTAATAATCTTTTGTCTTTATTTAGTTGTCATATAAGTTTAAATTCTAAAGTGTAATATGAATATGTCAAATTTTGATTATACAATTTGATAAAAAATATAGAAATGTAAAGGGGTGATTCAAATGGCAAAGAAAAAAGGTGCTAAGAAGAAGAAATAGTGTTTAGGTATTAATTAATATTATATTTTTTATTTTTATTTTTCGTTATGTTTTTATATTCTTGTTATTTATTTTAAAATTATGGAATTATTTGAGATGCCTGATGATCCGAAAGATAGAAAGAGAAGATTTGTTCTTGGAGCTTATGCTTTGGCTGGGTTGGGAGTCAGTGATTCATCTGCAAGGAGATTATTAAGTTGTAAATTTAGCGGTGCTTTGAGAGTTGATATTGGAGTGTTTAGGAGAAAATTAAGTACTTTATATGGTGTTGAATTGGGAGATAGATTTTAATAAAGCTGGGAAGTTGATATAGAAATATTTATAAATAGTTGTTTTTTAGATGAGGAATGGTAATTGATACAAGTCAAGGATTAGGAGTTTATTTACAATAAGAATTAGGAGGAGAGTTAGTTGGTAATTCTAAAGATTCTGTTGCAGATGGATCAAGTAATATGGTTAGAGATGTTAGAGGATCAACTCTTCCAAAAGTTACAAGATTAGTTAGGGGTTTCTATGGGGTCCTAGGATTTTCGGATCATCCAGTTGTGGATCCAGTAGATCAAGGACATTTGCCTTTACAAGATTCTGAAGAAAGAGGGAGAAGTATAACTGTAAGTTATGATTTAGAGATAGTTCGTGTTACTTGTTCTGCTATTGGTGTGAGATAAATTTAAAACTTCTTTTATATTAATCTATTCATGTCGTGGTATGAAGTTGAAACAAAAGTAAGAAAAGGATTTGAAATTTGTTTTGTTATATAATATAACAAATAGTAGTATTATTCTTATTTTTGTTGTATATTATTATAAATCCTTTATTATAACAGAAAAGCTTAAAAAGTTGTTTTTTGTTATATAATAATGAATGAAGAGATTAAGAAAGATTTAGAGGAAAATGCTAAGGAGTATTATAAGAATGCTTTGGAAGCTGAGGTTAGAGGAGAATATAATACTTCTGTAACTTTATTTTTTAAAACTATTTCATCTTTGTGTGATTTATTCATTGTTGTTAAAAAAGGGATTATGCCTTCAAATCATTCAGAGAGATTTAGAATACTTGAAACTAATTTTTATGAGATTTATGTTTTGATGGATAAAGCTTTTCCTGTTTATCAGGAAAGTTATAAAATAAAATTAGAGAAATCTTCATCTGAAAAATTAAAAAATGATGCAAAAAAATTATTTGAATTACTTGATATCAAAGTCTAGAAAGTTTGCTAAGAAGTATAAGATTTTTGATATTATTTTGTATGGGTCTGCTGTAAAAGGCAAATTAGAACCCAGAGACATAGATATTCTTATAATCTTAGAAAATGAAGATTTGGATAAGAGAGATTTATCTTATGAATTCAAGAATATTTTAAAAGAGAAAATTAAAGAGGTGGATATTAAAACAATAAAGTTATCAGAATTTTTTGACTCTAAATTTCTTGCTAGACAGGGTGTTTTAATTGAGGGTTATAGTTTAGTAGATAAAGTTTCTTTATCTGGGAAATTTGGTTTTGATGGTTTTACTCTTTTTACATATGATTTAAAAAATTTAGATCATAATAAAAAAACTCAGTTTGTATATGCGCTTTTGGGAAGAAAGGGTCAAGGGTTAATAAAAAAATTGAATGCTGTTAAGTTAAGTAGGGGTGCTTTTTTGATTCCTATTGAAAATAGTAATATTTTTGAAGATTTTCTTGATAATTGGAAGATAAATTATGTAAAAAAGAAAACGTTGGTATCAAAATTATAATGAACAAGAAATCAATTAAATATTTTGTTGAAAAAGAAAAAAAGAAAATTGGAGTAGAAGCTATAAAGAAGATTAATGTTTTAGTAGAGGATTATGTTGAGAAAATTGTAAAGAAAGCTTGTAGGAATGCTGATTTTGCAGGAAGGAAGATTTTAAAAGAGGAAGATATAAAATGAGCTGGTATGAAGTTGAATCAAAATTAAAAGTCAAAGATGAAAAAGAGATGAGGAAGAAGATTAAGAGCATAGCTAGGTTTGTGAAGAAAGAGGTTAAGAGAGATACTTATTATGCAATTGTTAAGAATGGTTATCCTAAAAAGGCGTTTAGGATTAGGAAGGTTAAGGATGATTGGGTGATGAATTTTAAAGTTTGGAATAAAAAGTATTGGGATAAACATATTGTTGTTAAGGAAGAGTATGAAATTGAGTTAGGAGATAAGGAGTCTTTTTTGAAGTTTCTTGAAGATTTGAATTTTAGAAAATGGGTTGAGAAAGTTAAGCATTCAGAATCATATATTGTTAAATATGATTCTTCTCCTGCAAAATCAAAGACTGCACCTTCGCGCAGATCAGGTAAAAATTTTGCAGGTTGTGAAAATTATAAGACTAAGAATGGAGTTAATATTGAATTGTCGAGGGTGGAGGGGTTGGGGTGGTTTATGGAGATTGAAGTTTTAGCTAAGGAGAAGGATATTTTGAATGCTAAGAAAAAGATTAGAAAAGTGTTTTTGGATTTAGAAATTAAGGGTTATGATATGATTGATAATACTGGTTATACTAAGATGTTGTGGAAGAAAAGGAGAAAATGAAAATACTTTACGGATTAGCAGGAGAGGGTTTTGGCCATAGTTCTAGGGCTAAGGCAATTATTCCTTATTTAGAGAAAAGAGGACATAAAGTTAAAGTTGTAACTTATGGGCAAGCAGTTGATGTTTTGAAAAAAGAAAAATATGATGTGTTTGAGATCAAGGGATGTGAGTTTGTTTTTGAAAAAGGGAGATTGAAGAAGTCTAAGACTTTGTATAAGAGTTGGAATAATTTCTTTGATAATATTAAGAAGAGTAAAGAAATTTATGATTTGATGTTAGAGGATTTTGATTTATTGATTTCAGATATGGAGCCTTTAGTTTCTATTTTGTCTAATTGGTATAGGTTGCCTTTGTTAAGTTTAGATAATCAGCATAGGTTGACTAATTTGGATTTGAATGTTCCTGAAGAATATAAAATAGATTTTGAGATGGCTAGATTTGTTGTTAATTTATTTTGTAGGTCTGCTGATTGGTATATAATTGTTAATTTTGCTAATTCTAAAGTTAATAAGAAATGGAAAGAGATAACTTTTCAGGTTCCTCCAATTATTAGGCCAGATGTTAGAAAGTTGAAACCTAAAAAGAAGGATTATGTTCTTGTTTATTTAAGTAAGAAAGATAGGAAGATTGTTAATTTGTTGAAGAAGATTGATGATAATTTTGTTGTTTATGGGATGGATAAAGAAGGGAAGGAAGGGAATATTGTTTATCATAAAAAAGGGTTTGGATTTGTTAATGATTTGAAAGATTGTAAGGCGATTGTTGCTTCTGCTGGATTTAGTTTGATTGCAGAGGCGTTGTATTTGAATAAGCCGTATTTTGCTTTGCCATTGAAAGGACAGTTTGAGCAGATGTTGAATGCTATTGAGTTAAGGGGGGCGGGGTTTGGAGATTATAGTGTTGGTTTGAAAAACAGAGAAGTTGAAGATTTTTTATCTGATTTAAAGAAATATGAAATTAAGTTGAAGAAGTATAAACCTGATTATGATTTGTTATTTAAGAAACTTGATGTTGTTATTAGGAAGGTTAAGAATAATAAAAGTTAAATAGTTATGTTATATGGTTATATCATGATTGATAGAACAGAAGGGATTAATTGTGAAGATACTATGTCTACTGGGGGTTTTGGTGGTGGAGGGGTGTTTTGGGAGGCACTTAATGATTTAGGGAGACAGGGAAGGGTGGTGGTTTGCGGTAGGAATGTTTCTAGGGTTGCTTATGAGCAGGATAAAGGGGTTTATGATGGGATGCAAAGAAAATATGAAGAAGCAGTGAGAAAGATGGTAGAAGCAAGCAAAGCAGCAGCAGGTGCGAGGGTGATACCTACTTCTTTATGTAGGAGGAGTGGGACAGAATATGCAAGACAAGTGGCAAGATGCTAGAAGATTGGCAGGATTGAATCATAGTGATGAGATGTATGAGAGAAATAGAGCTGGTTCTGTTTAATCTTATTTATAGTAGATAAAAATTTATATAGTTTGATAATTATTGATTATTATGGGAAAATTATCTACACTGGGATTTGTTCCAGCTATTTTGAAAGGAGTTGGGAGATTTAATACTCTTGAAATTTCTGGTGACAGAAGAGGTGTGGCTCCTTTAAGTCGTGGTAATTTTTGTCAAAGTACATCTGTTCCTGCTCTTGGAAGGAGATTGTTTGCTAGGGTTGAGGCTGCACGAAGAGCAGTAATAGTTTATGATGTTTCTATTATTGGGATTGTTGAGAGAGTTTTTAGTGAAGGTGGAGAATATTCTAGGAAGTTTTTTGATTATAATTAAATTTATATATTTCTTTTATTCTGGAGTTATATGAAAGACTGCTTATTTTGTAAGATAATTAAGAAGGAAATTCCTAGTGAGATTATTTATGAAGATGAAGCAGTTGTGGTTTTTTTAGATATTAATCCTGTGAATAAAGGACATGCTCTTGTTGTGCCTAAGAAACATTTTGAAACTTCACTTGATTTGCCTGATTCTATTTTATGTGATGTTATTCAGATTGCGAAGAGGGTTGCGATGAAACAAATGAAAGAGTTGAAGTGTGGAGGAGTGAATTATATTATGAATAATTTTAAAGCTGCTGGGCAGGAAGTTCCTCATGCTCACCTACATGTTATTCCTAGATTTGATGAAGATGATTTGGTTTTTTTGCAGGGGAATAAATCTGGATATGAAGATGATATTGGTGAGTTTAGAGAGAAGTTGAATATAGTTTAAATCTTATTTTCTTTAACTAATTCAGCAAATTTTTTAAAACTTCTGTCATAGGTTTTTTCTATGTCATTTGAGAAGCAACATGCTGGGAGTTCTTTTCTAGAAAGATGATATGATAAACATCCACAACATTTTCCTTTTTTATCACAAGGATATGTACAATTGCAGTTTGAGCTGTTTTCTTGTTTTTTGCATTCCATTTTATTTTTGTGAATAGAAGTGGCTGCGGTGGGAGTTGAACCCACGACCTCTTGCTCATGAGACAAGCGTTCTGCCACTGAACTACGCAGCCATGAAATTAGGTAGATTATTGTGTTTAAAAGTTTAATGATTCATAAGATATAAAAACAAAGAATTCTATAGGAAGTTATGGTAGGTGTAGAAGAGTTGCCAGCAAATATAACTAATTATATTCCTGAATCTGTTTTGCATAATATTGATTTTTTGATAACTATGCTCCAGGCTTTAGGAATTATTATTCTTGCTTATTTAGTTTTTAATGTTATTAGTTTGATTATGCAGAGAAAGAGATTGAAGGAATTGAAAGAGATAAACCAACGGCTAATTAGAATTGAGAAAAAATTAAAAATCTCAAAAAATTAAATAATAAATTATCCTGTGCGTATTGTTGAAGGCCTATAGTTTCCTGGAAGTGCTTCTCTTATCATTCTTGCTCCTTCATCTGCTAATATATATTTACGCACATGGTTCTTCCAAGCATCTGTAGCACTAACATATCTTCCGTTTCCTTCTTCTTGTCTTTGTTCTTCTGCCATTTTGTTTTATCTCCTATGATTTAATTAAGATTTCACAGAATTGTCAATAGACCTTTAGATTTTTGTGAATTAAGTTAAATTGTTAGAATCAAAAGGTCATCAGCAGATTACTGTGAGACCTTTGAATTCGCAACTACGTATTTTGCATTAGATGCATTAATAATAGTTGCTATTTTCATGTTTTATCTAAGAGTATGTTTTATTTAAGTCTTTCTAAAAATAAAATTTATTTTTTCTGAAGTGCTATTGCTATTGTTGAGACATTTATTCTTTTTCCTTCTTTGTTTTCAAAATCTTCAGAATCGATTTTGATATCTCTTACTGAAACATTGTGTTCTTTTAGGAATCTTTTTGTTGCTACTTCTGATACGTCAACAGCTCTAGAAATAAATTTTCCTCTTGCTTTTATGAAAACTTCTTTGTATCCTTTTGTTGTAAATTGCATCACAACTCCTGTAACATAGTTCATGAAAGGTTTGTTTCCAATAAACACAGAGTTTTCATTTTTGTCAATCTCTTTTGTATTTTCTGTCATCTTTGTCACCGTTTGTTTAACTTGTTGTTAATAACTATTTATCTTTTTCCTTTTCTTCTACTAATTTTAGCCTTGCTAAATATCCTGCAATTTTGTTTCTTATTTTCTTAGAAGGCATGCTATTACCTAAGAGTTTCTTATTGTGATCAAATGTCCCATCAAATTTGTTTTCTAATTTGAGTAAGTTTTTTGATGTTCTTTTAACTAGTGTTGGTTTTATTCTTCCCATGTTATTAATGTTGTTTTAGGGTATTTAAGGTTTATTGTGTTAATTTTTTAATCCTATATAAAACCCTCCCTCCCTCCCTTTTTTAGGATTAAAAAATTATTTTATCTTCTTGTTACCTATATCTTCTTGAATTTTAATAAATTTTTCCATTCACTTAAAAACAACCCTGCTTTTTTAACAACTTCTCCAGGAGAGATAAATAAAACTGGAAGTTTTTCTGATGTTGATTTTTGCATTGCTACAGCAAAATCGTTTTCTGTTATTTTCTTTTTATCCTTTGCTATTATGAGGTATTCAATTTTTCCAATATCTGAGTTTATTCTTATTTTACCTTGATATTCTCTTTTTTTTGAAATTGTTTCTTCTAATAATTCTAAATCTTCTTTTTGTAATAGTTCAATTATGTCTTTAACAAAATTCTTTTCTTGTATTTTTGGAGTTGGTGGTTTTTCTGGTTCTTTTTCTTCTGTAACTTTTTCTTCTGGAGTAGATTCAATTTTTGGTTTTTCAGGAATTATTTGTTGTAGAGGTTTTTCAAATTGAGGTTTTTGTCTTGGAATTTCTTGTATTATACTTTGTTTTTCTTCTGGTTTTTTTTCTTGTATTATTTCTTTTTGTGGTTCAGTAGGAGATTCTGAAGGTGTTTGGGATGGTGTTAGTATGGTTGTTGAGGAGGGAGTAGGTTTCTTTTCTTCTGTGTTGATTCTTTCTTTAGCTTTTTCTATTATTTCTTTAGCTTTGTTTTCATCAATTGAATATATTCTCCAGTATAATTTTCCCTTGTGTTCTAATGAATAAGCAAAATCTTTTATGTTTCTTAGAGCAACTCTTATTGGAGGAATTTGAGATTCATCATTTAAAACTTGTTTTTCTTTGAGTTTTTGAAAAGCTTCTTGTTCTTTTTCTTCTAAATGTTTTGTAAAATTTTCTAATTGTGATTTATGATGGGGAATATAGTATAAAGGTGAACCTCCAACTTTTAGATTTGATATTGTAATTTGTTTATCTCCTAAAAGTTCTGATAAAAAAGCTGATGAGAATAACATTGATAGTCCTGTCTCATTTGCAACATGAACTGGAAGGCATGGACCTCTAGTTTTGAGAATTTCTAGAATTTTTCCTTTTTTGTCTTGGAATTTGTTTTCCATTTTTTATTTTGAATTTTTATCTCATATAAAACCCTCCCACCCTCCCTTTTAATGAGATAAAAATTAATTCAATTTATTATTAACAGATAAATGGTGGTGGAGGTTATAAAGATTATTGGGGTGGAGTACTTCTTAATTTATACCAGGTAATAACCCAACTCCCAACCACGCTCGTTGGTCGATTTTCATCGCCTCGCGTAATTGCTCGCCCTCCCATTCTTATTATGGGATAAATTAAGTAAACTTTTTAAATCTGAGATGATAGTTTATATTATGATAATACCAGAATATGTTAGGGCTGATGAAATATTAGATAGTCCTCAGAGAACTGATATAGCTTCGAGAGTTAAAGAACAAATGAGAAGAGACGGGACAATGAAGAGACTTGATGAGTATATACATCGAGAGATGAAAGATTTCTGTGATTTAATGCATCAACCTGTTTGTGGATGTGATAGTTGCAGTAGGATGAGTTAAGGTTTAGTCCACTTAACTTCATAATAAGTAACATCTCCTTCGTCGTCAACAATAGCGATTAATAGGTTCTTTTTTGTTGAGTGTGCAACTCTGTTTTTTCCTGAGAATTCGTGCCATGTTAGAGGATCTGATTCGTGAACTGGATAAAGAATCCACTTTGCGTGATCTTGTCCTGGTTTAACACCTTTTTCATAAACTCTAAACTCTGCTCCAAATTTTAAAGCTGTTTTTACTAAATATCCTCTTTGTCTCATATCTTTGAATACAATATAATTTGTATTAATTTTTTTATCTATATCTTCTATTTTTTCTTTGAATTTTCTTGCTGAGATTTTCTTTGATTTTTCTTTTATTTCCATTTTCTTTTTCTCTATTAAATATAGTGCTTCAACTAAAGAGTATTGTATTTTTTCATCTACTGGTTCTCCGAATCTTGATTTTGCATAGAGATTTTTTGCTTCTGTTGAATTTGAAGTTGCGTTTTTGCCAGAGAAAACTGCGTTTATAATTTTTGATTCTGTTTTTGATTTCTTAGTTGTTTTCTTTTTCATTACCATAAGTATCTATAGGAAAATATATATTTAAATATAATGATTTTTTTGTTTAGGCATGAAAAAGAAAGAGAGTTTGTTTAGTTTGTTTGTAGGTGTTGATAAGAGATTTTTTCTTAGTTTGATTATTGGATTGATTAGTTTTGTTTTTTCTTTGTATGTTATTTATGTTTTTGTTATGAAAGTTTTATCTAAGACTTTGATTTATATTTCTGATTTAGGAGGGTTGTCTCATATTGTTTTAAATGAAGAAGTAAGTAAGATGTTGCTTTATTTTATTACAATAACTACTTCGAATGCTTTTCTATTAGGAGGTTTGTTAGTTTTTGTTGTTGGAAAGTTTTTTACTTCTTTAATCTGGAAAAAAGTTGCTAAAAAAGAATTTTCAATAAGTTATTATATTAAGTTTTCAGTTTTCAGCTTTATATTTATGTTGATATTTTCTGTTTTTATTTATTTAGGGTTGTATATTTTTCTTTCTGGGATTTATTTATTATTATTTTTAATTCTAATAATAATCTTAGTTTTATTGAACTGTTATTATGTTGGATTATATTTTTTAGTTGAGAAGGATAATTTTGCTATAGCTATCAAAGAAGGATTTAGAAATGGAATTAAATTAAATAAATATTGGAAATTGTTTGTTGTTTTTGTTTTTTTTGGAATTGTTTATTTTTTAATTGGAACTTTATTATATAAACATTATATTGGATCTGGATTTGGAGGATTAGGTCAAGCTGATTTAAGGGCATTGTTAGTTTTAATTGTTAAAGGATTTATTCCTTTTTTAATTTGGATGTTAGGAATTTTGGTTGTTATTTTTTCTTATACTAGGGTGTTGTACTACGAAGCTCTTTCTAAAATGAGATTTTTGTAATCGGTGATTTTAAAAATATCTCTTATTTAATATAAAGATGGTTTATAACTTTAAAAAAATAGAAAAGAAATGGCAGAAAGAGTGGGAGAAGTCGAAGATTTTTGAAGTGAAAGAAGATTCAAAGAAAAAAAAATATTATGTTCTTGATATGTTTCCGTATCCTTCAGGAGAGGGGTTGCATATTGGGCATGCTTTTACTTTTTCTTTAGGAGATATTTATGCTCGGTTTAAGAGAATGCAAGGATATAATGTTCTTTATCCTGTAGGTTATGATTCTCTTGGACTTCCAGCTGAGAATGCTGCAATAAAAGCAAAAGAGCATCCTTTAGATTATACTAAGAGATCTATGAAAAATTTTATGAAGCAAGAGAAAGCAATGGGATGGAGTTATGATTGGAGTAGAGTTGTTGCTAGTCATGATCCTGAATTTTATAAATGGGATCAGTGGATTTTTTTGAAGATGTTTGAGAAAGGAATTGCTTATAGGAAAAAAGCTCCTGTTAATTGGTGTAGGAAGTGTGATACTGTTTTAGCTAATGAGCAGGTTACAGATGGAAAGTGTTGGAGGCATGAGGATACAGATGTTGAAATTAAACATTTAGAGCAGTGGTTTTTTAAGATTACAGATTATGCTGATGAATTGCTTGAAGGACTTGATAAAATTGATTGGCCAGATAATGCTAAGAAGAGACAGAGAAATTGGATTGGGAAGAGTCATGGGGTTGAGATTGATTTTGAAATAAATAATGAGAAATGGGGAATTTTTACAACAAGGCCAGATACAATTTATGGTGTTACATTTATGGTTGTTTCTGCTCAACATGCTAGATTAGATGAACTTGTGACTGATGAAAAGAAAAAAGATGTTGATAAATTTTTGAAGAAGTTGAAGAGTGTTTCTGAAAAAGAGTTGGGAGATATGGAGAAGGAAGGAGTTTTTACTGGAAGTTATGCTATTAATCCTGTTAATGGGGAGAAGATTCCTGTTTATGCTGGGAATTTTGTTTTAGCTGATTATGGTAGTGGTATGGTGATGGCTGTTCCTGCTCATGATCAAAGAGATTTTGAATTTGCTAAGAAGTATTCTATTCCAATTAAAGTTGTGATTAATCCTGCTGAATATGATTTAGATGCTGATAAAATATCAAGAGCTTATACTGCTGATGGAAGATTGATTAATTCTTCAGACCCTCGGAAATCAAAAATTTCCGGGGCCACAAAATCTAAGACTGCGCCTACGCGCAGGGATGGCGAGGATTTTGATGGTTTTGATAATTGGAATTCTAGAGAAGCTATTGAAGGTATTTCTGATTTTTTAGAGAAAAAGAAATTTGGAAAGAGAGTTGTTCAGTTTAAGTTGAGGGATTGGTTGATTTCTAGACAGAGATATTGGGGAACTCCTATTCCGATTATTTATTGTGATGATTGTGGGATTGTTCCTGTTTCTGAAAAAGATTTACCTATTGAACTTCCTAAAAATGTTAAGTTTGGAAAAGGAAATCCTTTGGAAACTAATAAAAAATTTGTTGAAGTGAAATGTCCAAAGTGTGGGGGAAAGGGGAGGAGAGAGACAGATACAATGGATACTTTTGCAAATTCTTCTTGGTATTATTTGAGATATGCTGATCCTAAAAATTCTAAAAAGATTTTTGATGAGAAAAAGGCAAATTATTGGGCTCCGATTGATCAGTATATTGGTGGGCCAGAGCATATTACTATGCATTTGATTTATGTTAGATTTTATACAAAGTTTTTGAGGGATTTAGGATTGTTGAAATTTGATGAGCCTGCTTTGAAATATTTTACTCAAGGAATTGTTCATGCAGCTGATGGAAGTAGGATGAGTAAGTCAAAAGGAAATATTATTGAGCCTTTGGATATGATTAAAAAATATGGAGCTGACACTTTGAGATTGGCTCTTGTTTCATTTGCTTCTCCTGATAAAGATACTAATTGGGATGAAAAAATAGTTTTAGGAAATCATAAGTTTTTGAATAAAGTTTGGGATTATTTTTCTGATTTAAAGAATATTAATGGAAAAGTTGATTTGAAAGTCGAGAGTAAGTTGAATAAGACTATTAAGGAAGTTACTGGTTATGTTGATAAGTTTAAACACAATCTTGCTATAATTAGACTTAGAGAGTTGTTTGATTGTTTTGATAAGATTGATAAGAAGACAGCTGAGAAATTTTTGATTATGTTGCATGTTTATTGCCCGTTTATAACAGAAGAATTATGGAACAAGATTGGAAATAAAGGATTTATTTCACAAGCTAAGTGGCCAAAATTTGATGAGAAGAAGATTGATGAAAAGTTTGAGAAAGCTGAGAAAGAGAGTGATGGATTAGTTGGAGATATAAATAATTTGTTGAGGATTATGGAAGAGAAAAAGCAGAAAGTCGAGAAGGTTTATGTTTATGTTCTTCCGAATGAAGTTGATAATTATTTTGCTGAAGAGTTGAGTAAGCGTTCTCATACAGAGGTTGTGGTTTATTCTGTTGCTGATAAAGATAAGTATGATCCTGAAGGTAAGAGTAAGAAGGCGAAGCCTGGGAAGCCGGGGATTTATTTGGAGTAAGTTTTATAAAGATATTATTCTGTGTATTTATATAAAAGAGGAATAAAATGGGTTTATTAGATGTTGTGCAGTTTTCACCTGATGATTTGATTGGAAATGATAGTTTGATTGGTGGTAATGAGATTATATCTTCTTTTGATCCTGCTTTTGTTATCTTTTTATTTATGTTTATCTTTTTGATAATTGTTGGAGTTTATGTTTATTTTTCTTTAGCTTTTATGAATATTGCTAAAAGAGTTAATAAAACAAAGCCTACTGGTATTGCATGGATTCCTTTTTTAGGTCCTGAAATTATAAAATGGCATGCTTCTGGAATGCATTGGTGGCCTTGGTTATTATTTATTGGTATGTTAATTCCTATTTTGAATTTGGGTTTTATAATTACTATTGTAGTTTTTTCTTATATTTGGGCGTGGAAGACTTATAAGGTGATGGGGAGGCCGGGGTGGTGGGTTTTGATTCCTTTGATAGGAGGGGTTATTTATATTCCTGGATTTGCTTTAGTTGGATTTTCAATTGCTGGAATTTCTTATATTGTTAGTTTTATACTTCTAGGAATTGTTGCTTGGGGAGAACCTTCAAAAAAGAAAAAGTAATTTAGTAAATTTTATATATAACTTATACGTCTATAAAATATGGTTAAAAAGAAAGTTGTAAAGAAAAAAGCTGAAGAAAAAGAAGATTCTAAATCTGAAGACTTGGGAAAGGAAGTTGGTCGAGTTGTAAACTATTTTGATAAGATTGGTGTAGCTGTGATAGATTTGTCAAAAGTGTTGAAAGTTGGAGCTAAGATCAAGATGCATGGGATGAATACAGGAACTGATTTTGAGATGGAAGTTAAGAGCATGCAAGTTGAGCATAAGGAAGTTGAGAAAGCTAAGAAAGGTGATTCAATTGGAATGAAGACTGACAAGCCTGTTAAGAGAAATGATAAAGTTTATTTGATTTAGTTAGATTTATTAAGTTGTTCTTTGTGAGATTATTTATGAGTACTGATGTTTGTGATGAGAGGGGTGTAAGGGTTTCTGATACTGTTGATATTCCGTGGAGTGATTTAGCTACTGCAATTGTGGCAATTCAAGGAGAGATTCTTAGGACTCCTAGGAGGACGAGGAAAGAGGTTGAAGCTTATCATGCTGGGATTGTTGTGAGATTAGATTCTGGAGAAAGAGTTCCTGTTCAAAGTACTGCTCATAGAAACTTACATGAGATGATGTGGTTAATGGCGCATCAGATTTATGGTGGTTTTGAAACTCCTGAAGATGCTATGCCTCATTTTTTTAATCCTGATAATGGAGATTGTTCTCAGAGAGATAGATTTAATGATTGGTATACTGAAACTTATGGTGTTGTGAATTAGAAATTCTAATTTTAAAATATATTTTCTAGTATACAAGTTGTTTTTAAGGTTCTTTTTATGTTTGAATTATGAAACGAGGGTATAAACATAAAACAGGGGTTTTTGGTGCTGATTCTGAGGCTTATGCTTCTAGATTATTTTGGATGTTGAGAAATCCTCAAGGAAGTAATAGGCCTGATTTGTTGAGTGTTGATGGGAGGTTTGATCCAAAGAAACTTTCGATTGAGTTGAAATCTGGAAGAAATAAAAAAGGAGTTTTAGTTGATTATCAATTACATTATGCTGTTACAACTGCAGATGACTATGTTGAGCTTTTTGGAGAGGACCCAAAAGTGCTTGGAGGAATGTTGCCTGGAATGAGTAATGGAGATAAGCATCTGCTTTCTAGCAAGGTTGCTTATTATTATAATGTTATTAATCGTGCTGATGAGTTAAAAGCAGGAGATGTTAATAAACCGTTTTCTTCTGTACAGATTGTTTGGGGAGATCAGTTTATGGTTCCTCATCAATTTGCTTTTTATAATTTTGCTGTTAATGTTGCTAGAAGAACAGGAAATGAGATTGGGGGTGTTGTGCATGATCTTTGGGATATGATAAGAGAGGATGTAGAGCATCATAGGAATGGTAGTTTTTTAAATTATAGTGATAGAAAAGGTTCAAAGCAATCTTGGCAAGATATTCATGGTAGAGATATTGAAGCAATTTTCAAGCAAGATATGGGAATTGCTACTAAATTTGGAGTGGAGAGAATGGAAATTATGCGGGAGATTTGGCCTGCTATGGATGATTTAGTTAGGGTTGAAATTCCTGCTCCTAATGGGACAACTATTTATGTTTTAGCAAATTGTGATGATGTTGATCTTTTTGAAGGGCCTTTTAGAGGGGTTGTTGAAGAGAGGAATCCTGTTATTGAGAAAATTCATCGGCAGAGAAGAAGAGCTGTTTCTTTGTTAGATAAGATCACATTTGAATCACATCCAAGTTTTTTTGATATGAATGATACAAGATTGGTTAATAGTTTGAGTGTAGAAGAAATTAGAAAATTGAGTCGATTAGTTAATTGGATGGATGAGGGAGAGGAAGATATAACTGTTGGAGATTATGTTCCTTTTTAGAAAATAATAAAAAAATAAAAATTTTTGCTTCATTTATTATCTATCTCTATCTTCTCTTTTCTGAATTGTATGCCCGCATTCTGAGCATTTCCATTTTTCAAATACATCTTCTTTAAATGAAAAAGGTAGTAAAACTCCTTTGTCACATTTTGTGCATTTTGGAAATATTCCGTTTTCGTCTGCCATGTTTATTTATCTCCTTTGATTTAATCCACCCTATTTCTCCCGCCATTTTTGGGTGAGAATGAGTTATTTACTATTAAGAAGTTGAGTATATAAATTTTTGTTTGCTAAAATTTTGCATTAGATAAGACTACTAGAAATCCTAAAGGAATTAATGTGATTAAAAAAGTAATTATTGTTAATATGATGATTGCTATTTTCCTTTTTTTAGAATATTCTTGTGCTAATAATATTGTTAAAGCATTAATTATCCCCAAAATTAGAGAAGGAGTTAATAACAATAAAAATATTAAATTATAAAATAAAAATTTTACATTAGGTATTAAAAGAATAACTGGAAGTGATAGTGTTAGGATTACTAATAATGCTCTATCTAACTTTCTTGAGTCCTCTTTAAGAATTGCTATTAGAGAAAGAATGATTGTCAATGGGAAAATAATCAGCACTAAAATAATAGATATCCATTTTGATACTAGATTCGATGGTGAACTTACTATCATTGAAAGAAATAATCCTAAGATAAAAACTATAATTAATACTCTAGATACAATATATACTTTTTTAGTATGATACATATGTCTTAGAAATTCTATTAGCCATCCTATAATAACCCCAATTAATGTAAAACATATTGTAAAGATGATGATACCAATTATGATTTCATTTGATGAAGGGTTTGGTCCAAATATCTCACTTGTAGCATCTCTTGGATCAATCATAGTTCCGATAAATCCAATAATTCCTGTTACTATTCCTAAAATTAATGGCCAATATTTCATATGAAGTCTAAGATTATTTATTTTATAAATTTATTCCAGAACAGCTTTAATTCTCCTAACCCCTTGAGAACTTGATTCTTCTTTTTTAATTTTGAAATGCCCAATCTCTCTTGTATTGCTGACATGCGGACCTGTGCAGATTTCTTTGCTGATAATATTGTTGGGTTCTTCTCCGATTGTGAAGACTGAAACTTTGTTCCCGTATTTGTCATCAAACAATCCCATTGCTCCTGATTCTTTTGCTTCTTTCGGAGTCATTTCTGCTTTTTTTACTTCATGGCTTTCTTGTATCCATTGGTTTACTAAATCTTCTGTTTCTTTTTTTTGTTCATCAGTCATTTTTTCTGAATGTGTGAAATCAAATCTTAATCTTTCAGAAGTTATGTTTGAACCTTTTTGTTGAATATGATATCCTAAAACTTTTTTTAGAGCTGCTTGAAGTAAGTGAGTTGCTGTATGTAATTTTGCTGTTTGTTTTGAGTTGTCTGCTAGTCCTGATTTGAATTTTCCTGCTGAAGATGTTCTTGATAGTTCCTGGTGTTTTTCTTGTTCTTTGTTGTAACTTTCTAAATCAATTTTTAATTTGTGTTCTTGTGCTAAATCTTCTGTCATTTCAATTGGGAATCCATAACTTTGGTAGAGTAAGAAAGCTTGTTCTCCTGAGATGGTTTTATTTTTTGATTGTTTTGCTATTTGTTCAAATTTGCTTAATCCTTGTTGTAAGGTTTTTTTGAAGTTTTCTTCTTCATCAACTAGAATTTTTAAAATTTCTTTTTTATTTTTTAGTTCTGGATAATCTTCTTCATAAATTGGAAAAACTGATTCTGCTATTGATTTTAAGGTTTTAATATCTAGACTCTGAGCATATCTAAAAGCTCTTCTAATTAATCTTCTTAAAACATATCCATGCTCTGTATTTGAAGGTTTTATTCCTGCTGCAATTATCATGACTGATGCTTTTACATGATCAGCAATGATTCTCATTGTTCTTTGATTTTGAGGATAGAGTTGTTTTGATAGTTTTTCTATTTTTTTTATTATTGGAAGGAAGGTGTCTGTTAGATAATGATCACTTACTCCATTTAGAATAGCAACTGTTCTTTCAACTCCCATTCCAGTGTCTACATTCATTTGTTTTAGAGGTTCATATTTTCCTTGTGCAGTTTTGTTGTATTGCATGAATACATCATTCCAAATTTCTCTCCATTCATCTGGGTTTGATTCTACATTTCCTTTTGGAGTGTTTTTTCCGATCCAGTAAAACATTTCAGTATCAGGACCACAAGGTCCTTTGTTTCCTGCTATCCACCAATTATCTTTTTTTCCTAAGAAAGCTATTCTTTGTTTTGGAATTCCTAAAGATTCCCATGTTCCTGCAGCTTCATTATCTTTTGGAGCATCTTTGTCTCCTTTGAAACATGTTACTGCTAATTTTTCTATTGGGATTTCCAAAACGTTTGTTAGAAATTCAAATGAGTATTCTATTGCCTCTTTTTTGAAGTAATCTCCTAAACTCCAGTTTCCTAACATTTCAAAGAATGTGTGATGAGATTCATCTCCAACTTCATCTATATCTCCTGTTCTAATACACTTTTGAACATTGGTGATACGGGGACCTTCTGGGTGGGATTCTCCTAATAAAAAAGGTACAAGCGGATGCATTCCTGCTGTTGTAAATAAAACTGTGGGATCATTTTCAGGAACTAAAGAAGCTGAGGGAATTACTTTATGATTTTTACTTCTAAAGAAATCTAGATATTTTTTGATTAGTTGTTTTCTGTTTATCATTTTTCTTATTTTTTAACAACACTATAATAAAACCCAAAATTTTACTCCACACAATATCCCCCCACCCACCCGTTATTGTGGAATAAAATAAACTCCTCCACCATTTTAATGAGGTAAAAATTAATTCTTTGATATTTATGTTTAGAATAAGGGATATTTAAAGTTTATTTTCATATGTTAATCTTTCAAGTTTCATTCTTATTTCTTGAATTTCGTTTTCGAGTATGTCTTCTTTTGTTTCTTTTTGTTTTTCTTCTTTTCCTTTTACTGGTTGTTCTGTTGGAAGAGGAGGAAGAAATTCTTCAAATTTTTTAACTCGTTCTTTCATATCTTTTAGAACTTTTTTATATGTTTGTTTTTGAAGGAGTTCTAGTTTTCTTAGCTTCTTATAAGTTTGAATGTGTTTTTGAATTCTTATAACTGATTGTTCATTTAGTAATAGATCTCTTTTTCCTCCAAGTAAACTTCCATAATCTCTCATTACATGTAAAGAATTTGCCATTATCCTACTTTGTTGAAAACATTTTCTTCAATTGATTCTAATCTTGATTTAATGTTTTCTACTTCAGATTCCCATTCTCTTATTTCATTGTCTTCTTTTTCTTTTATTTCTTTCATATCAATCATTAATTCTTCTAGCATAGAAATTGTTTTTTTGATTTCTTTAACGTCGTTAATTCCTGATTTGAATTTATCTATTCTTACAAAAACTGGTTTTGAGGTATTAATTGTAGAAGAGTCTGATGATTCATTTAATAAAGTTCTTGATTCATTTGGTATTTCATCAAAATGAATGTGGTGTTTTTCAATATGATGTTCTATTTTGGGGAATTCATGATTCATTTCTTCTGGGAAATCAGAATCTAATTCCATTGTTCTTGGTTTTGATATACCCTCGATTCTTTCTGGAGAAATATTATCTTTTACAGCTTGTTGAGTTATTTTATCTCCTAACTCATTATTTGGAAAGCTTGGAAGTGATTGAGGAGGCATGTCATTTTCAATTTCTTTGCTTCTAGGAGGAATTGGAACTAGAGGTTTATGTTCATAATTTAATTCAGGTAATTTTGGTGGTTCCTCTTTTTTCTTTTTGCTAAATAGTCCCATGATATAATTAAAATAAGAAAAATATTTATAAAGACTTGCTTTCATTATTAAATGATAACAGAACAAACCGAAAGATTTTTAATAATGCTGTTCTGCAATCTATAATGGTACAATAAAAATTGTATCAAATTATACTAAAATGCTTAATAAATTTTTAATTCAAGTTGTTGATAATGTTGTTGGTAGACTAGGAAGTGAGATTGTTGGTTTATTATACAAAAAGAAAGATGTAAATGAGTTTAACATCGCTAAGAAACTTAAATTAACAATTAATCAGACTAGGAATATTTTATATAAACTAAGTGATGCAGGATTGATATCTTTTAATAGAAAGAAAGATAAAAAGAAAGGATGGTATACTTATTTTTGGACATTGGATGTGAAGACTTCTTTGAAATATTTGAAAAAGATATTATTAAAGAATTTGGAGAGTACTAGAAATCAATTGAAGAGTAGAGATACAAAGAGATTTTATGTTTGTGATTATTGTAATATTGAGATAAGTGAAGAAAATGCTTTGCTTAATAATTTTACTTGTACTGAATGTGGGGAGATATATGAATTGCAAGATAATACTAAACTTGTAAAAGATTTGAAAAATATTATTGATAAAACAGAGAAGGAAATTGAATTTATTGATTTAGAGATTGTAAAGATAGATGTTGTTGATGTTAGGAAATTAGAAAGAGATATGAAAAAGGAAAAAGCTGAAAAGAAATTAGCTCGTGCTATAGCAAGAAAGAAATCTGCAAAATTGAAAGCTAAATTAAATGGCACTGTTGTTAAGAAACCAACTAAGAAGAAAGTTAAGAAAAAAGTTAAAAAGAAAGTTGTTAAGAAAAAAGTTAAAAAAAAGGTAGTTAAGAAAAAGAGTTTGTTGAAAAGATTGATTGGAAAGAAGTAGTTATTTAAACATTAGGTATTTAATTATTCTATGAATTATCGAATTATTAAAACAAAACAAAAGAAGAAAAGTTCTGCTTTTAGATTTTTTAAAAATCTTTCAGCGACAAATTGGATTATTTTAGTTAATGTTTTAGTTTATATTTCAATTCTTATTTTGATTGTTAATGAAGTTAATTTTGTGGATTATTTTGCTTTAAAACCAGCTGATATTTTGCAAGGAAAATATTTATGGACTTTGATAAGTCATATGTTTACACATGTTATGTTTCTTCATTTGTTTGTTAATATGTTGTCATTGTTTTTTATTGGAAATTTTATTGAAAAGATAATTGGGAAGAAAAGATTTATTCCGTTTTATTTAATTGCTGGGCTTATTGCTGGTTTGGCTTCTGTTTTTTTATCAGCTTTGATTGGTGATTCTTCTTTTTTTGGAACTAGTTTAAGTATGCCTTCTGTTGGTGCTTCAGGAGCTTTGTTTGCTGTTGCTGGTTTAATGATGTTATTGATCCCTGATTTGCCACTTTATGTTATGTTTATTCCTATTCCTATTAAGGCTAAGTTTGCTATTCCTGGAATTTTAATTTTCTTTGCTGTGTTATCTGCTTTTTCAGGATTGCCAGTTGGAAATACTGCTCATTTCGGAGGGTTGATTGTTGGATTAATATACGGAATATATTTAAGGAAGAAATATAGTAATAAAGTAAGGATGTTAAATAAGATATTTATACATTAGGTTAATAAAAGATGGGGATAAAAGAAGAGTATAGGCAGACATGGAAATTTATGAAAGAGTCTAAGATTTATTTTTTAGTTATAGTTTTGTTGTTTTTTGGGACTGCTATTATTGGGTTTTTGTTTCCTGTTTTTTTTGTTGATACAATTATGGATTTATTGAGAGATATATTTAGTCAGATAGAAGGAATGAGTGGAGTTGGGTTGACATTGTTTATTATATTAAATAATATTATGACTTCTTTGATGGGAATGGTGTTGGGAATTTTATTAGGAATTATCCCAATTGCTCTTACTATTTTGAATGGTTATGTTTTAGGGTTTGTTTCAAATATGGCTGTTAATGAAAGCGGGTTTGGAGCATTGTTAAATTTAGTTCCTCATGGAATATTTGAGTTGCCTGCTTTGTTTATTGCTTTGGGTGTTGGGTTGAAAATTGGGTTGAGTTTGTTTTATAAAAATCCTGGAGATACTTTGAAATATAATATTATAAATTCTTTTAAGGTGTTTGTTTTAATTGTTATTCCTTTGTTGGTGGTGGCTGGGGTTATTGAGGGGTTGTTGATTGTTTTTTTTAGTTAGGTGGGATGGGGGTTGGAGTTTTACTATTTAATCTTGATGAAAATTTATGGGGAAAGTTTTTATATTTTATATTCTTTAGTTAAGAATGGATGCTTTGGAAGAGTTAAGAAAACAAGAAGAGGAGAGTGCTACTGGCGCGAGAAACCAATTTTTTTATAGAGCTGTTGGAGAAGCTAGAAATCCTGAATTAGCTATGGCTCTGTTAGGTGCTATTTGTCGTAGTGGAGATGGGGGGATGATGCAGTCTTTAGCAGAAGGGCTTGGTGTTGAGAGAGCAGAAGTTGAAAGAACTGCGGCACATTTAGCAGAAAGGGGGTTGGTTTATGTAAGTAGACATGAGTCTAAATCAATATCTTTGAGAGATCTTGGATTTATTAGTTCTGTTGCACGTCGTGAGGGAGTTAGACATCCTGAATGGGATTCAATTTTTATTCCTCGAGAAATAAGCGAAGATTTGGATAATTTTTTAGTTTCTGATTTAGGCTATGGGCCTATTCATGTTTTTGATCTTAAGGAATTACCAATGGAAAAGGCAAGGACTTTAATGAAAGGGGTTGAAGATTTGGTTAGGTTTTATTATACAAAAAGCTTTCAGTTTCCTTTGGAACCTTTGGAAGCTCTGAGAGAAAGAACTAAGGAAGAGATAGAAGCAATCAGAAGAGTTGAAAGAGATTTTATCCATAGAAATTTAGGGGTTCCAGCTAATTATGATTCTGGAGAATTAACTTTTGTTTATAATCATGATGCAACTAATGTAGAAGGCTATTCTAGAAGTCATTTTGATTTTTCAGGAAAATTTCCTAGCGTTGATGATGCATTTAAGGTCGGATTTGATTCTGCTAATGGCTATCCTGTATCTGGAGTTAAATGGGTTCCTCGTTTTTTTAAAGAAGAAGTAGATACCTATTGTCCTGGAGTTGAAGTTAGGAAAATAACAACTGACGGAAGTGAGACTTATGGATTTAGGTTAGAAATTAATCGATGGCAATATGCTCATCAGATTCAGCCACTAATTGTTCAGAGAGATGTTAAAAAAACAATGGACACTTTAGTTGAAAGAGTTGGAAAGATAGTTGAAGTTTTAGATTAAAAAAACTGAGTTAACCTAGATTGTTTACCAAATTCTTTTAATAAACTACTTTGAGATGTGAATAAATTTATAGGAAGTTTTAATTTTTTTTGTGCGGTTTGTAATGTTTCATTTAGTGTTGAAAATTTTTCTGGTTTTTTTGTGAAAGCATGGCGAGTTGCTTCTCTTAAGATTCCTATTCCGCAAGGAGCATAGTATTCTGGACGACATTCACGGAGAACTAAACATGATGCTTGTCTTTTTATCTTGATTAGAAATTCTGTGAGTGCTAATCTGTTGGCATAGTAAGCTCCTGTTACATTATCTGCGTATTTTTTTCTTCCTCTAAATGATTCATAATCTTTTGAAATATATATTTTTGAATTTGTATCTGGGTTCCATAAAGTTCCTGGAATTTCAGCTTCCATAACTTCAAATGAGAATTTATCTGGGAGTAGAATTATTTCATAATGGTTCCCGAGATAGTAAGAAGTGAATAAATAGAATTCTGATATTTCTGAGAAGTATTTAATCTTGCTTAGTAGCTGTTTTGATAGTGTGTCATCTGTTGCTGTGATTGCCCATCTTGTTGGAACTAATTTTCTGTTTTTTGCTATTCCTAAAAGGCCTGCTGATAGAATTTTTATTATGTTTGAGGTTGGTATTTTTGATTTGTATAATTCTTTCATTGCTGTTACTGATTTTACATCGTAATCATTTGTTAAGTAGTCAACTTTTTTATGGACTTTTGGATTTTCTTGAAGGCGGGCTTTTAGGAGGGGGGCAGGGTTTCCTATGATTGGCATTTCGCTTGTTAGGTATATATTTTGATTTGGAAGTTTTTTTAGAAATATTTCTGTGTCTACTGGTTTGTATGCCATTGAAATTTCTTGCATTATTTGAAGTGGTCTTGGTATTTTTGAATTTAGTTTTGGTAAATTATTTCTTACTGATTTGATTGAGCTTTTGAATCTTCCATAAATTAATTTTCCTCTTGAGTTTAATATTTGTTCAATTGAAAATTTGTTTGAATGCCATTGTTCTGGCATGCTTAGGGTTTCAGCTTCATCTGTGTGTTCTTGAGGAGCTAAGATTCCTGTGTTTACTTGAGGATAGTTGAATCTTCCTACAAATATTTCTGGAGGAGAGTTTCCTGAGAAATGAAGTTTTGGTTTTGGCATTGATGCTTTAAACTTGTTTATTATTGGACATGGTTTTCCACATAATCCTTTTCCTTTACACTTGATGCAGAGGTCTATGTTCATTTTTCTTTTTTTGAAATTTGTGCTTTATTATTAACTCTCTCCCAAAATTTTAATACCTTACACAATACCCCTCCCTCCCTCCCTATTAAATAAAGTATTAAAATTTAAATCTCCTATAATTTATGGTATAAAAATTAAATTATTAAGATAAATCTTTAGAAGTATATATTGATTTGTATAATATTATATAAACTTTGAAAGTTTATGTTAGTTGTGGGACATGTGAATATTGAGATTAAGGCAAAGTGTGAGAATCATGAGAAGATAAGGGTGATTTTGAAAGGGAGGGGGGCAGAGTTTAAAGGAGAGGATCATCAGATAGATACTTATTTTAAAGTTGGAAATGGGAGACTGAAACTTCGGGAGGGGAATATAGAGAATTATTTAATTTTTTATGAGAGAGAGGATAAAGAAGGACCAAAGCAGTCTGATGTTATTTTGTTTAAAACTTCGCCTAATTCTGAGATAAAAGAAATTTTGAAAAAGAGTGTTGGTGTTTTGGTTGTAGTTGATAAGAAGAGGGAAATTTATTTTATTGATAATGTGAAGTTTCATATTGATATTGTTGAGGGGTTGGGGAGTTTTATTGAGATAGAGGCTATTGACAAAGAAGGAAATATCGGGAAAGATAAGTTGTTGGAACAATGTAATAGTTATCTTGAGATGTTTAATATTCCTAAAGAGAATTTAATTACTAATTCTTATAGTGATTTGATTATATAGAATACTGTCAACTTAAAGTATTATGCTTCTAAAAAATTAATAATATCTTATGATAAACCCTCCCAACTCCCGACCCCACTCGTTGATCGTTTTTTATCGCTGGTGACTGCAAGTCTCGTACCTGCTCGACACTGACCTGAAATCGCTCGCCCTCCCTTTTCTAGGGTTGTTAATAAGAAGATATTTTCTAAAATATATAATAAATCAATATACTAAATTCAAAATAAGAAAATCTAATTTTTGTTAAGATTAGGTAGGTTTATCCTTTTAGATCAGAGATTCCAAGTAATAAGAATAGTAATCCTATCATGATTACAAACCACACAATTCCACCTTTAAGGAATTCTAGTGCTGCTTCTCCAAATCCGTAGTAGTTAAGTCCCCAGACCCAAACTGCTCCGAGTATTAGGATTAAACCTATTAAAATTTCAGCCCATTTATTCATCTTATTATTTTGACAATTTTAGGATATATAAACATTATTGTTGTTGATTTTTTGTGCACGCAGGTGACATATGTCACCCCCTAAAATAATTTAGCAAAATCAAAGTAAACCTGAGCAGGAGTTTTATTACTAAGGCTCTTATGTCCTCTGAAATGATTATATCTCATCCTAAATTCATTAATATCTTTACAGAAAGATAATTCTCTTTTAATTGTCTGAAATAATCTCTCTACCTTTCCACAAGTGGTTGGACTATGAACAGCACTACGAATATGCTTTATCCCTCTACGCCTGCACCATCTATCGAACTTTGAATGTTTACTCTTTGATCCATAAGCAGATCCATTATCTGATAATATTTGTTTAGGTTTACCATGAATTTTTATTAGATCATCTAAGATTTTAGTCACAACTCTTGTTGTGACTCTATTAACTGCTAATAATCCAATACTATAACGAGAACAATCATCAACCACAGATATTAACCATTTATCTTTAACCTTTTGATCGCTGTGGTCTATTTGCCATAATGAGTTAGGATGTTTTCTTTCAAATCTGATATAATTATTTCTCTTCTTCTTTCTTTTAGATGGACTTGTAAGATTATGTTTATTTAGAATTTTGTTTACAGACCAATGACTTACATTAACATAATCTTGAATTCTCTCTTGTCCCCATCCTGTTTTTTGTCTAATTTTAACGATTTTGTTTTCTATTTCAGAAGTTATTTTTGAGTATGTTGTCTTCGGTGCTCTAGATTTATCACTTAAATCCCAATTGTCTTCATTTAACTTTTTGCTCCAACGATATAACGTTCTTAATGTTACTTCGTAATCAAACTTTGCTTTGAGTATCCTCTTACATTGATTGTAAGAATGATGTTTTATTCTTAGTTTAAAGAACTCTTTTCTTATTTCTTCTTTTTTCATTAGATTCGCAAGTTATCACTTGCGAACTAATTTTCGGTTAGCTACTGACATATGTCAGTTGCTTCTACATTGTTGTTGATTTTTATGTTCTTTTGATAATATAATAATAGTTATTATAATATAATAATGTTTATAAATTGTAGATATTTGGTTTATTTATGAAATGTAATGAAAGATCCGATTTAAGAGATTCTTTGCCGGTAAGAAATGTTTTGCAGAGAGGCGAGTTAAAGAGAGTAGCAAGTTATTTTGTTGGTTATGTGCGTGCATTCAAACGTGCTGTATCAGAGGAATTAAATTATTTGAGACATAAATGGGATCAGCCTATGAGATTTCCTTTACAACCTGGATTTTTTGATGATTATGATTTTAGTGTGGATTAATGTTATGTTCTGTTTTTATGTTGAGGAAGGAGAATAATTAAGTAATCTACTGAAATAATTAAACAGGTTAGGAAAAGAATCTGTTTTGTTATTAAATCAAATTTTCTGTTAAAATAGATAATAGAGTTGCTATTACAATCACAGCTATAAAATTTATTAAGGGATTTTTAGTTAGATAACTCCTATTAGTCTTAGAAGAATAAATTTTTTTGATAATTTGGTTCTGTTGAAAAAGTTCTAGAATTTTAATTTTTTTGGATTAGCCCCCCACTCAACCCTGAAACTCCTTTGGAGTTTTAATATTAATTAATTTCAAAAACCTTTCAAAAAAATATTTTCAACAGAGCCTGATAACTTCAATCCTTTTTGAAATTGCACTTCAAAATCTCCCCCTCCTAGCTACAAACTTCCCATAGGTTCAAAGGATTTTGAAGTCTTCACTGGCTTTAAATAGTATTTATTTTTAGTTAGTTTAAGATAACTCAAACTCTTAAGACTGCACCTACGCGCAGAATTAATTGAGCGAGTTTGAGACAACGAAAATTTCAAAGAAATTTTCGAGCATTTAAACTCTTACGAGTTCAAATAAAATGAAAAACGATAAATACATAATGATAGGAATGGATGATGAGAGATCTGAACATGTAGCTGAAGTTATGAAAAATAAGACATGTAAAAAGATAATTGATTATTTAGCTGATTATGGTGATTCTAGTGAGAATGATATTTCAAAAGGTTTAAGTGTTCCTATTAATACTATAGAGTATAATCTTCAGAAGTTAATTAAGGCTGGATTGGTTGAGAAAGCTAAGAAACATTTTTGGAGTGTAAAAGGGAGGAAGATTGATATATATAAATTGGC
>JAHIVP010000025.1 GCA_018816335.1 Nanobdellota archaeon
AAATTGAAAAATCCAATGATTCTTGAGCATAAATTTAATTCTTTAGCTAATGCTATGTTTTATGAAACATCTAATGATGTTATGAAAGAGATTGGGATGCCTACAAGAGATGAGGTTTTGAAACGGTGGAAGGAGTGGTTTAGGGTATATGTGAAGGAGAATCAAGTTTAATTTTATGCCACAAAATCAAGACTGCACCTACGCGCAGAGATTGAGAGGATTTTGTTGGTGTGAGAGATAATTAAGTTTAGTTTTTTCAGAGATTTCATTAAACCCACCACCAACCCCCAACCCACCCTCCCGATTAGTAACTAAATTAAATGAAATCTCTTTTAATTATTATCTTTTTCTAGATATATGTCAAGAACAATAGTTTTTGTTCTTGAGCACCATTGAGATTTTTAAGTTAAAATCTCAAGGTTTATAAAGTTACTTTTTGTTACTAATGGTAACTACATTACGGGCTTTGAATTTTCTTCTATATCAATACCCTCCCGCCCACCCTTTTAATAGAAGAAAATTAATTCAGAGTTAATTTATATGTGGAGAGATATTGTGGTTGACAGAGTTGTAAAAATAGATGGAGAATTGTTAAAAAAGATAGAGAGATTTGTGAAAGATAATAAATTTGAGTATAGTTCTAAGAAACAGGTTGTTAATTTAGCAATCCTTGAATTTTTAAACAGTAAATCATTAGATAATAGTAGTAAAGGGGGTCAAAAATAATGTCAGAAGATGATGTAGGAGATATAATTAATAAGTATAGTTCGATGATTGAGCAAAGTATTGATACTGAGAGGCCTGATTTTTCAATTGGAGATATAAGTGCTGATTATGAGCAGTTTAAGAGAGATATGTCTCCTGAGTTGTCTAGATATGAAAAGTGGTGTCAGAGTTTAGGAAATGTTTTGAAAATTAAAATATCTGAAAAAGATAGAGTAAAAATTCAGAAACATTTAGATATTGCACATCTTGATGTTAGTCCTTCTCAAACTATGGGATTGGCAATTGTATCTTTGATGGGAGGTTTGTTTGTTAGTATATTGATTTCACTTTTGATATTTTTAGGAACTGATTTTGGTTTTCCAACTTTGTTTTTGTTTTTAGCATCACTTTTTTCTATGTTCTTTTTTTATTATATGTATACAAAACCAGAGAGGTTGGCTAATACTTTGAGATTGAAATCATCAAGTCAGATGGTTCCTGCTATTTTGTATATTGTAGCTTATATGAAACATACGAGTAATTTAGAGAGGGCGATTTCTTTTACTGCTAAACATTTGGATCCTCCTCTTGCTCTTGATTTTAAGAAAGTTTTTTGGGATGTTGAGACAGGGAAATATTCTACTGTTAGAGATAGTTTAGAAAATTATTTGGAGACGTGGAGAGATTATAGTTCTGAGTTTATAGAGAGTTTTCATTTGATTGAGTCAAGTTTGTATGAGCCTGATGAAGCAAGGAGAATTCAGGTTTTGGAAAGAGCTTTGACTGTTATTTTAGATGGTATTTATGAGAGGATGTTGAAGTATTCTCATGAGATTAGAAGTCCGTTGACTAATTTGTATATGTTAGGAATTGTTCTTCCAACTTTGACTTTGGCATTGCTTCCGTTAGCATCAACTTTACTTCAGGGAATGATTCAGACTTATCATGTTTTTGTTATATTTAATTTATTAATTCCTTTTTTTGTTTTTTATATGACAAATCAGATTATGTTGAAGAGGCCTGGGGGTTATGGAGAGACTTCTATTTTAGAAAAGAATCCTAAATATCATCAGTATAAAAGTAAGAAACCTTATTTGATTGCGTTATTAATTTTCTTGCCGTTTTTGATATTAGGAGCTTTGCCGTTTATATTTCAGTTTACTCCTGTTCCTGAATGGTTAGGGTTGCAAACTGATTATACATTTTCTAGTTTAGGTATGGGTTTTTTTGGAGAATCAAAGTTTTTTGATTTTAAAACAGATGAATTGACAGGAGCTGTTTCAGGACCTTTTGGGATAGGTGCTTTGATATTGAGTTTGTTTGTTCCTTTTTCAATAGCAATGTTTTTTTCGTTTTCGTTTTCAAGAAGATCTAGGGAGTTGATTAAAGCAAGAGATTTTAGTAAGAAATTAGAAGAAGAATTTGGAAGTACTTTGTTTCAGTTAGGAAATAGGATTGGAGATGGGACTCCTGCTGAAATTGCTTTTGCTAAGGTTGCTGAATCAACAAAGGGAATGGTTACTGAGAATTTTTTTAGGACAGTTACGATTAATATTCAGCAGGTGGGGATGGGGTTGGAGGAGGCAATATTTAATAATGGAAGAGGAGCAATTATTTATTATCCGTCTACTTTGATTGCAATTTCAATGAAGATTTTGATTGAGTCTGTTAAAAAAGGATTACAAGTTGCTGCTAGAAGTTTGATGTCAATTTCTGAGTATGTTAAGAATATTCATAAGATTAATCAGAGGTTGAGAGATTTGTTAGCTGATGTTGTTTCTGATATGAGGAGTAATATGACTTTTTTAGCTCCTTTGTTAGCTGGGATTGTTGTGGGATTGGCTTCAATGATAACTATAATATTGAATAAGTTGCAGACTATGTTGGGAGCTGGTACTGATTCAGAGGTTGCTGGTTTTGGTGTTGGAGATATATTAGAGATATTTGATTTGACATCGATGATTCCTCCGTATTTTTTACAGATTTCAATTGGAATTTATTTGATTCAGATTGTTTTTATTTTAACTGGAACTTTAGTTACTGTAGATTCTGGAACAGATAAATTGAAAACTACTTTTGATAGAGGGAAGTTTTTGAAATTTAGTATTTTGTTGTATTTGATTGTTGCTTTTATTGCAATTGTTATGTTGGCGTTTTTAGCAGAGGTTTCGTTAAAGGGGTTGTCGGGATAAATTTATTAATGGAAAATGGTTAATATGAATATGAAAAACAAAAGAGGAGCATTAGAGATGACTACTGCTAAATTGATTAAGGGTTTGATAGCAATTGGGATTTTGATTTTGTTGGTTTTTATTGCTGCTATAATGTATTTTAAGGGTGATGAGGTTTTGAAATTTTTTGATAATTTGACAAGATGGTTTCGTTAAAAGGTGAGACTTCTGTAATGAGAATGATTATTTACATAGTTTTGGGTTTGCTTATTTTATTTGGGGTTTATGTTTTTCTTTATGCTCAGGGAATTGTTAAGTGGGGGATAAATTTGCCTGGGTTTAGTCAGATGAGAGATGATGGAGAAATTCCTTATTATCCTATTGGTGGGAAGAGTCAGTTAGCTATGTTGAATGATTTAGAGGAAGCTATTAGGAATGGTGATGCTCACGATACTCTTTCTATCTTAAGGGCGTATTCTTCTCGTTTTGGAGTTCCTACAATAGATCCTAGTTTAAAACAAAATTTTATAGATTTGATAATTGATGAGTTAGAAGCTAGTCATGCAGATCATATGGATCATGCTAAGGAATTAATTGATTTTTATAGAAGGATATTTGGTGTTTTTGATCCTAAGATTACTGGGCGTGGTGGGGCGAGGGATAATGTTGTTGGGGAGGTTAAGAAGTATTTAGATTCTGGAGATTATACTAATGTTAGATATTGGATTCAATTTTATAAAGACTTTTTTGATAATGGAGATTCTGAAATTAAATCTAAACTAAAACCTATTTTTGAAGAAGCAATTAGAAATAAAATAAACCATATAAAAACTACTAATCTTTTTCATTCTGGTTCAATGAGTGAATTAGATTCATTAATTGGTTTTTATAGAGAAATTATTGGTGAGGAGCCTGAGGGTTTGGCAGAGAAGTTTTTTGAATTATTTGAATTAATGATTGAACAAATAAATAATCCTTCTATATCTGGAAGTTTTTGGAGAAATGATTATGGTTATGCTAAGAATTATTTTGCTTTTTTAGAGAAATATAGAGATTTGTTGTATCCTACAGGAAAAATGGATAGTTTAAATGATAGGAGATTTTTTAAGATAAGTGTTGGTCCTGATAATGTTGAAGATAAAGGTGGAGTTTGGTTTGTTAGAGGTCAAATGACTTTTCATATTAAACATGTTTTTCAAAAAGCAAAAGTTAGAATATTGAGATATGGAAATTTAATTAAGAAATATGAAGAGAAAAATGATCCTGAGAAATGGTGGAATATGGGGGAGCAGCATTTTGGTGTTAAGATTGAGAGATTACCTAAGATGCAATATACATTTGAGATATCTCTTTGTGATGGAAATAATTGTGTTGTTAAGGGAAATTATTTAGTTGATATTGTTACGTAAAAAACGAAAATGAAAAAGAAAGCAAGTTTATTTTTATCTGAGCAAACTTTGAGAATATTAATTGGAATTGCAGGAGTTTTGATTTTGCTTTCAATGGGGGGATATTTATATGGAGTTTATAGTGATAATCAAGAAGAGCTTCAGGTAGAGGCTTTGTTGAAATCTATTAAGGATAGAGTAGAAGTTTTGCAAGCTAGTGAACCTGGCACAGAAACTTTGATGTTGATTGAGAATCCAAAAGGTTGGTATATTCTTTCAATTAATATTTTAGGAAAGTTTTGTATTTGTTCTACATTGGATGAGAGAGAGTGTGAGTTAAAAGGAGGTGTTTGTGATATTAGTGATTTGATGAAAAATGTTGTTGTGAGAGGTTATGAATATATGGACTATGGGTCTTCTTCTCCTGCACGTTCGGGATGGGAAGAGAGATATTATTTTAAAATAGATGAAACACCTTTAACTATTAAATTGATGAAAGGAGGAAGAAGTTTAGGTATTGATATAGAAGGAGTAGTTATTATTCCTGAAAAACAAAGAGATATATATGAAGATGCTAAAGATGGTACAATCACTATTCCAAGGAGATGAAGATGAAAATGAAAATAATAAGAGACAAAAGAGGATTACATGAAAGAAATTGGATTCCTTTGTTTAAGACTTTAGCTTATATTTTCTTTTTTTTAATTGTTGCTTATTTTTTAGTTAGTGAATTAGGGCCTTGGTTATTGCAAAAGTTAGCATAGATTTTTAAAATCTAATTCTATATTATTTTATGATTATAAATAAAAAGGGGTTGACATTTGCTACTATAGTAGGTTTTATTGTTTTGATAATTGGTTTTGCTATTGTAATATATTTTTATTTTACAATTGGGTGGGGTGAGAGAATAGATAAAGATACATGTGCGAGTTCTGTTGTTTTGAAAGCTGGGACTCCAGATATTAGTGGTAAAAAAATTATTGATTTTCCTTTAAGATGTAAGACTGAAAAGATTTGTATAACTGAAAAAGATACTCTTCAAGGAGGTGGAAATTGTAAAGATTATACTGAGTCTGAGAGTGTTGCTTATGAAAAAGTTTCAAGTGATTCTGAAATACAAGTAAGAGAGATTCATCAAATTATTGCTAATGCTATGGCTGATTGTTGGGGAATGATGGGAAAGGGAGAGTTTGCTAAAAAAGATACAAGTATATTTTCAAAAGATCTTTTGGGTGTTAAAACAGAAAACTTATTAGTTTCAGGAAAAACCTATCAACAAGTTTGTGTGAGGTGTTCTAGAATATCATTTTCTGAAGAAATTAAAGAAAAATATAAAAGAGCTCCAAGAATTCCTGGAATTTATTGGTTTTTGAATGGGGTTAAGGTTCCTGGGAAAGATTTTACTTATTTAAATTATTTAACTAATAATAGAGGACCTAATGTTAATCCATTGTCAACACAAAATGATTTTCTAAATATGCAGAGTGAATATTCAATTGTTTTTAGTGAGTTTCACTTAAATACTGATTTACAAACACTTGGAGCTTTTGCTGGGGGAATTGCAGGAGCAATTTTTGGTCTTAAGGTTCCTGTACTTGGGAGTACTGGAACAGCTGCTGGGGGAGCTTGGTTAGGTTCTAAAGGAGGTAGTTGGGTTATGACTTTACTTAATCAGCAAGGAGCAAAGGTTGTTTCTACATGGTCATTTTTACCTAGTATGTCTGGAAGAACTTTTGAACCAAATGGAGTTTTTTCTAAAGTTAATGTTCCTACTAGAGAGAATCGTCCTAAGGGAGTTGGAGATAGCCAGGTTAGAAATAATTTAGATGCACAGCACTGTTGGGCTGAAATAGATAAAACTTCGAGTAGTATAATTCCTGCTGATGTTAGAAGTGCTCTTGGTTCTTATTCTCATGTTGAGTTTGATTTATCTGGAACTGATCAGTATGATAATAGTGGAGATAGTAGTATTCAAGAGAGTAATGCTGGGTTATTTGTGATTTGTGGAGGTATGAATCTTCAGTATAATCGAGCAAAGCAACATAGTGATTGTTTTACAATTGAGGAATTTGTAACAGGAAATTTAAGATATTCAGGAAGTTCTAGTTCTCCTCCTGTAATTACTGACTCTACTTTGCAAAATAGTGTGAGGACTTGGTTGCAGAATATGGAATCTGAATTAGGTGCTTTATGTTTTAGTTATGAAGATATGGGATGTGGTAAGATTATGGGGTTAGCATAATTTTTTAAAATGTTATTTAGAAACAAGAAAGGATTTTTAAGAGAGAATATTGTATTTCTAATTTTGAATATATTGTTTTTTGCTATGTTAGTTGTGGGGGTTGGGGTTCAGGGTTCTACAAATGGAGTATTAGAAGATATTTATGCTAAGAAGATTGTGTTAGCTATTGATTCTGGGATTCCTGGAGATCATTTTATATTAGATATTAATGCTTTGATTGAAGCTAAAGATGCGAATTTGTTTAATGGAAATATTGTTGAGCATAAAGAGAATAGAATAACGGTTAGGGTTTCTGCTGATACTGGAAAGAGTTATAGTTATTTTAGTAATGAGATTGTTAGGGTTGAGAAGGAAATTGTTGTTGGAGCTAATAAACTTCATATTTGGATTTTAGGACATGGAGATCCTAATGTTCCTGCTCCTGTACCTATTACTCCACCAACCCCAACTCCTCCAACTCCTACTCCACCAAGTCCAACTCCAACCCCGACGCCAACTCCTATTGGGACTGATATTTGTTATACTGATACATTATGGGATTTTGGTTTAAATGATGATAGAAGAACAAGATGGAAACATATTGAGCCATTAACTTCTGATGATGATGTTTTAGATAGTTGTAGAGTTATATTATTAGCTTGTTCTGGAAGTGGTTTTTTAGATATAGAACAGATGAGACAAATTGTTCAGAATGGTGGAGTTTTATTTGCAACTGATATGGAAGCAGATATAATAGAAGGATTTGATAGCTCTTTGTTTAATGATCGTAAATTTCCGTATTCTTCAGGAGAACATAGTGTAGATATAGTTGATAGTGATTTGAGATTACAAGTTGGAAATACAATGAATATATTGTTTAGATCTGTTTCATTAGGTCCATTTGAAAATATTGAAAGTGGGGTTGATGTGTTAGTAAAATCAAAAGCAGGAGATGTTTTATTATTTAGATATAATTATGGAGCTGGGCAGGTATATTATTCAACACCTCATTTGAAAGATCAAGATACTAACTTTCAAAATGCTATTATAAAAATGGTGACAGGAGAATGAGCAATAAAAAAGGTTCAGAAAGAATATTGAGTATTTGGAATTTGGTAATATGGATTATGGTTGGGTTGGCTTTTGTTATTGGGATATATGCTTTTAATAATGTTAAGACAGATGCTAGAGCTATTGAAGCTGATTTGTTAGCATTAAAATTAATAAATTGTGTTGTTGATTATCCGACTTTGAATCCAAATTTTTTAGTTGATTTTGGAAGTGATGAAAAAGCTAGGGAATTTTTGAAAAGAGAGTGTAAGTTAGTTGATTCTGGGAATGTAGATAATGGGTTAAGAGGAAAGTTGTTTGCTAAGGTTAAGATTACAAAAGTTAGTGGAGGTTTTGAAAGGAATTTTTATTATGGAGATAATAGTAAGGAGTTAGATTGTAATATGCAGATTGAAGGTGTTTCTCCTTGTTTTACAAAAACTTTTCATGCTAAACATAATAATGAGGATTATGAAGTTGAAATTAAATCTTTATCAAATAATTTAGGAGATGGTTAAATGAAAATCAAAGATTCTCAGTTAATCAAACGCTTACGGAGTGTAGGCGGGACTGGAGCGCGTTTGAATAAAATGAAAATAATAAATGATAAGAGTGGAAGTGTTGGGAGTACTATGGTTTGGCCATTTGCGACTATATTAATAATTGTAATGGTTGCTGTTTTTATTGTTTTGTTAGGGTTGTTTTTGACTTCTGATTTATTTGGGAGTCCTGATGATTTGAGTATGAGTAAGAAAGGTGTTTTTCAAGTTAAAACTGGTTTACGGATTACTGAAGTTCAGACAGTTAATACTTTAGAATTATATTTAAGTAAAAATTTAGATAAATTATTTCAATGGAGTGAAATAGAGAGTGAAGATTTAAGAAGAGAAATTATTGGAGATATAAAGGATTTTTTTACTTCTGTTTATGGGGAATCTAAGAATAAAAATAAGGTTTATTTTTTATATGTAGATAATTCAAATGATTTATATGATTTCTCTGGTACTGAAACAGAATTTGCAAATCATTTAGCTAAGAAGTTTATGGATAGTTCAAATGAGCTAAAAATAATTAAAGCTAAATTTTTTGTTTCTCAGGACGGAACTTTAGTAGAATATTCTCCACCTTCTAGAGAGTTTTATCAGTTTCATGCTATCCCAAGATCAGTTAAATTTATTTTATCTAATCCTAATGATAACTCTAAAAAAATAAATGTTTATTTTGCATATTTTTAATATGAAAAGAAAATCACAAACACCGATTGCAATTGTTTTGTTAGTATTTGTAGTTTTGATAGCGATGACAGCAGCGTTGACAATGTTTGTTTTGAAAGCGAGTAAGTTTAATGAGAGTTTTAGTGTTTCTTTTTTAAGTGAGAGAACTATGAATATTAGAATGATGGTTGATGATTATATTTCTAATGGTTATAGTTGGATGGAAGCCACAGAAATGGCGAGGAAGAGTATTGATAGTACAAGAGAGAGTGTTGGAATAGATTTTAGTAATAATGATGCTTTTGTTATTATACAGACTTCAATTAGTTATGGTTCAAAAACAGATAGATTGATTTACAAATATATCCCTAGTGGTGGGTCTCCTAGTACTCCTAGTAATCCAACTACTCCTAATCTTGATGAAGTTGAAGTGCAGAAGTGTGAGTTGAAGTTTAAGGTTTATGATAATGATTTTGTAGACGGAGATCAGATTGATTTGGGGATTGGAGGGACAATGGTTTTGAGAGATTATATTTTAGGAGCTCCTGTAGATGCAACTGAGAGGACTTTTACTTTAACTTCTCAAACTACAGAGGTTACTGTTCATGCTGATAATGAGGGTGATGGTTTGCATCCTTTGAATACTGGGTTGTTTGTTGTTCAAGGAGGGGGAAATAGACAGATTGAATGGAAAATTCCTCAAGGAAGTGATAAAAAATTTAATATAAAGGTTGAAGGAGAAACTTGTGGAGGTAGTTCAGGGAGTGGAAGTAATTCAGGAGGAGGGAGTACTCCTGTAGTTGCTGCTAGGGTTTGTTATACTCCGGGTGTTGGAGAGAATTTAGCTTTTTTTGGAACAGATTATACAAGAATTAATCAGTATGAAGAGTTAACAAATTGTGATGTTTATATTATGGCTTCTTCTACTGGGTATTATCTTAGTGATGATGATAGACAGAGAATTAAAAGTTTTGTTGAGGGAGGAGGGTATTTTTTTACAACAGATAGTGAATATTCTAATCTTGCTTTAATGTTTCCTGATGTTTTTTCTGAATCAAATAAAGAAACTGTTTACTTAGGAGGGATTATGGAAGTTGATGTTATTGATTCTGAATTTAAGAGTAAGTTAGGAGATAAAGTTAATATAAGAATTGATGGTTCTGCAAATTCATTTAAGGCTTCTACTAATTTTGATACTTTAATTAAAACTAGTAGTGGTAGTAGTGTTTTAATGTTGAGGTATAGAGTTGGGCAAGGAGCTGTTTATTTTAGTGCGTTTAAATTAAGTGATCAAGAACAAACTGTTTATAGAAATATTTTAGAATTAATAATTGCTGGGAAATAAAGATAATATTATAAATATAAGATTATTAAAATGAAGATGAGAAGATTGAAAACAATGAAAATCAAAGATTTTCAAGCATCCAAACGCTTACGAAGTGTAGGCGGGAGTAGAGCGCGTTTGAATAAAAAGGGTGAGTCAAGTAGTGTTGCAACTGTTGTTGGAATAATTATATTATTAGTGTTGTTGGTTCTTGTTATTTTGCAGTGGGTTTTTGGAATTACTATTGTTGATTTGCATGTTACTCAGAGGAGTGAGACAAATAGTGATAAGGTTAGAGCTGATTGTAATGTTTTATGTGCTGCTGGAAGCCAGGTTTCTTTTGGTTATTGTTGTGAAAAAAGAGAGGTTGTGTTTGATAAAAATTCAGAGATGCAGTTGGAGACGTGTAATTCTGATAGTAGATTAGATGTTTGTAGAGGGATTGTTTGTACTGAGGCAACTTGTGAAGATGTGGTTTGTGGGGTTGATATTCCTGGAATTGCTATAAGTTATTTTATTAATAAAGATGGAAAATATTATGGTGTTAAAACTGCGATAGTAAATAAAGATTCTTGTGATGGGAAGATTACAGGAACAAGTTTGGATAAATTTATTTCAGAAAAGAGATATATGAGGGGAATGGAGATTATTGATAAAGAAGAAGTGTGTTGTGTTGTTGAGGGGCAGGAGATTGTTGTTTTACCAACTCAAACATTGGGTGATGCTATGAGTGATAAATATAGACTTGATTATGCTAAGATAAGGCCTTTGTAAAAACATTTATAAAGATATTTTAATTAAGATGAGTATGAAAAGAGGGAATAAGAAAGGACAGAATATGTCTGTTGGAACAATCATTGCGATAGTTATATTATTAGTTCTTGCTGTTCTTGTTATATTACAACTTGTTTTTGGAATTAATCTTCTTGGAATTAATCTTTTTCCTCGGGCTGATACTAATGTTGATATAATTGTTCAGACTTGTGATACTAAGTGTGATTCTGGGAGTGTAGGAAAATATGAATATTGTTGTGTTGTTAGAGATGTAATGTATGATGCTGATCAAGAGTTTCCTGAATCTGATACTTGTGATTCTGATTCAAGATTAGGAAGTTGTGATAAGTTTGAATGTGATGAAACAGTTTGTGAACAAGCTATATGTGGAACAAGATTAACAGCAGATAAGGAGATGTATTATAAGATTTATGAAACAATGAAATTAGATAGTGGAGTAGAAAAGACTTTAGATAAATATTTTAGAATTAAGTTTGATGTTGTTGTGAGAGATGAGTGTGATGGTTTGGCTGATGGAGATAAAAAAGTTAAAGAGATTGAAACTGATAGTGATGGGGATAAGAGTGAGAAAGAAGTTAATATTCAAAAGGAGATTTTTTTAGATAGAACTTTAGATGATGATATGAAGCCTTTGGAAAGAGGTAAGGTTTGTTGCTTGGTTGAGGTTGGAGATCCTGTTGAAATTACTGTTTCAGGAAGTCAAGAAACTGAGATTGATCCTAGTGATGCAGATGCTGTTGGAAAAGTTGAAGCAAAAATTAATCTGGAAAATTTAAACGAGATATAAAGATTTATAAATAATAATATATTAAGATGAATATGAAAAGAGGGAATAAGAAAGGACAGAATATGTCTGTTGGAACGATTATTGCTATAGTTATATTATTAGTTCTTGCTGTGCTTGTTATATTACAGCTTGTTTTTGGAATTGATATTTTAGGTTTGCAATCTCAACAAAGAGTTGCTACAAATGCTGATACTGCTGCTCAGATTTGTGATGAAAAATGTAGGGCAGGAAGTGTTGGGAAGTATGAGTTTTGTTGTGTAGTTAGAGATGTTGTGTTTGATAAAGACCAGGA
>JAHIVP010000003.1 GCA_018816335.1 Nanobdellota archaeon
ACCTTTTTTTCCAGAAGGACATTCAGATTTTTCCTCTGCCAACTTCTCAAAGCTCTCACCACCTTTAACCTTTTCTAAAATTTCATTTGCTTCATGCTCTGTCTTAACTAAAATATGTGATGCATCTACTTGGTTACTCATGTTAAACCCTAGATTATAAACTTTTTAAACCTTCAGATATCCTTAAAAAGTAATCTACCAACATAACCCAAAGCTCTTCTAACCACTCCTTGACTTCTTTTTTTAACCTGAGCCATATGAAGATCTCTAATTGCAGGTAAATCTTCTGGAACTCTATCAACCTCAAAATCATCTAACTGCCCACTATCAACTAAATGAGCAATTTCAGAATCTCTAACAACACAAGGAGTAGTCCAGGCATCTATAACTTTTTTCCTTGGACCTGTAAATCTTGTTGAACTTCTCAAATCTTCATTAGAATAACTACAACCCTCAACATAAATTCCAGGTTCTCCATCTACATTAAATACTTGAACTCCTTCACCCTCAGCAATTCTCTTCATCGGACCATTGTCTAAATGATTACAATACATACAACCATATCTTCCATCTTCTTCAATAGTCATCATCCCACCTTCAACAGCCAGCTCATTACTCATCTGAATATTAAATGGCTTTCTTCTCAAATATCCAAGCCAATTAGAAGGAACAGCAAAATTTCTCCCACCATAAACAACAAAATCTTTATGAGAATCCATCTCAGCAGGTTTCTCAGGTTCAACTAATCTTGGATGCCGAGAACTAACAACAGTTTCTAATTTAATATGATTTTGTTCCATAAAAAATAATTAATCTATCAGTATATAAATATTATTATACTAAAACTTCACAGCAGTCCCATAAGCTAAAATCTCAGCAGCCCCACCCATAACCATTGAAGTTGTAAATCTTACATTAATAACAGCATCAGCTTTTATATCAAGAGCCATATTAATCATTCTATTAAAAGCCTCTTCTCTAGATTGAGTCATCATCTCAGTATAGCTCTTAATCTCTCCTCCAACTAAATTCTTAAGCCCAGCCATTATATCTCTACCTACATGTCTAGCTCTTATAGTATTTCCTGTTACAATTCCCAAAACTTCTTTAACTTTCTTTCCTGGAATCTCACTTGTTGTGCTTGTTGGTATTTCCATTTTATTATTTATCCCTCCTTTTTTCTAATTTGTTTTCCTCTCTATTAAATATTATCAAAACCAAACCTAAAATCAACAAAGCCCCCCCATGAATCAAAAAAACCCATGTTGACCAAATCGTAGATAAAATTATAATTAACCCTATAACAATACAGATAATCCCAGTAATAATTGCTCCTTTTCCCATGTTTGAACTCTTTAGAGTTTAAATGCTTGAAATTCCAAAAGAATTTCAATGTATCCAACTCGTTCAATTATCAGGCGCCTCTCCTGGTGGTGAGGCAAGAGTTGGATTATAAATATAAACTTAACAGATATTTAAACTTATAGAATTAATTATCAAGACTGCACCTATCTTAAATTTCTTATCAATTAATAAATTCCTAATGGAGAATCATAACAAAGTCTGATTCGGAATTTTATACAAATCAATAAATTTAAATATTATATATAATTATAAAAAATATGAAAATCAAAGATTTTCCAAATCATAGATGGAAGTTCGCGGTACGTGCCGATTTATCCGGTTGCTTACCCCAAAACCGATGGAGGTGTCTAGCATGGTAAGAGAATTAATTGCAGAAGGATTAACATGGAAACATAGATTATCAGGAATCATAGGAGTTATAATTGGAATAATAATTTCTCTTGTAGGAATCATAATCTTATTTGTTGTTTCTTGGAAAGTAGGATTAGTTTTCCTTGGAATGGGAATTCTTATAATTTTACTATCTTTATGGTCTCTGAAAAACTCAAGGAAAATTGCAGAAAGACAAGCTGGAATAAAATATTAATTCTAAATTAATTACTAGAAGGGCCTCTCTTAACCTGTCTCCATTTTCTTGTAGCATCAGAAGGCTGTTCATATATTCTATGATTCTCTCCATCACATGTTATACGAGCAGGTCTAACAGATATGACTCTTTGTAAATCTCCATGAATTACTATTCCTTCAGCAACAATCTTCTCATCATGTTTCTGTCCATTTTCTTCACCCACATTTCCAACTCCATCACTATCATTTCCTTCACCATTTCCACCACCTCCAATATTAATAACAGCAATAGCATGTTTTTCTAATTGATTCCCACAATCAGGACAATTAACTCTCTCTCCAGGAGTATCAACTAAATGCTCTCCTTCATATTCACATCCTTCACCATTACAGTGATAATCAAATAGTGGCATTTTAATCTCCGTATCTAATTTTGACAAACTGTATTTATAAACTTTTCTATACTGTTACTTTAGAATAACAACAAATACACCATTATAAAAACAACAGTTATAATTAAAAATACAAAAACTATCTAATATAATGGCAAAAAAGAGTAAACCAAGAGAAGTAATAAAATTAAAAGACGTTTTCAGATACTATCATTTAGGAGACGAAACTGTAAAAGCAATTGATGGAGTTGATATTACAATTAATCAAGGAGATTTTGTAGCAATTGTAGGCCCATCTGGTTCAGGAAAATCAACAGCAATGAATTTAGTAGGAGCTTTAGACCTAGCAACAAAAGGTTCAATTTATCTAGACAAAGTAAACATAGAGAGAATGGATGAATCAGAACTAGCTCAAGTAAGAGGAAAAAAAATTGGTTTTGTATTTCAAACATTTAATCTTATTCCAACTATGACAGCTCTAGAAAATGTTATGCTTCCAATGGTATTCCAAAGAATTCCTTTACAAGAAAGAAGAGAAAGAGCAAATGAACTTTTAACTAAAATAGGATTAGGAGAAAGATTAGACCATCTTCCTTCAGAACTTTCAGGAGGAGAAAGACAAAGAGTAGCAGTTGCAAGAGCTCTAGCAAATAATCCAGAAGTTATATTAGCAGACGAACCAACAGGAAACCTAGACAGTAAAAGAGGAAAAGAAATTGCAGAAATGTTTGTTAAATTAAGTGAAGAAGGAAAAACAGTAATTCTTGTAACCCATGATCCAGAAATTGCAAAATATGCTGACAAAATTTATAGACTGAAAGATGGTAAGATAGTCAATAAATAAAATGTTTAAAGATTTCTTTGACATAAGTTTCAATAATCTAAGGAGAAGAAAACTCCGAAGCTGGTTAACAATGTTAGGAATTTTCATTGGAATTGCAGCAGTTGTTTCTTTAATATCTTTAGGCCAAGGTTTACAAACAGCAATCACAGGACAATTCTCTTCAATCTCAACAGATAAGTTAGTAATTCAAAACGCAGGTTCAGGATTAGGCCCTCCAGGTTCAACAGTTGTAGAAAAACTTACAGACCACGATTTTGAATTAATAAATAAAATTCCAGGAGTAAAAACTGCCAGCCCAATATTACTTAGAACAGTCAAAATTGAATTCAATAATAAATTATTATTCTATATGATGAGGAGTATTCCAGATGACCCAAAAAAATATGAAAATTATTATGTTACTCAGAATATAAAACCTCAAGAGGGAAGACTCTTAAAATCAGGAGATTCAAGAAAAGTTCTATTAGGAAATAATTTTGTGACAAATGAGGATTTCGGGAAACTCATAAGAGTTGGTAAAAAAATTAAAATAGAAAACATAGAATTTGAAGTTATAGGAATTCTAGAACCTTCTTCAGAGTTTCTTCTTAATAATGCTTTTCAGATTTTTTATGATGAAATGAAAGAAGTTCTAGAAATTGGTGACGAAATTGATTTAATTGGATTACAAGTTGATTCTCCAACAATTGCAGAAGAAACAGCAGAAAAAATAAAAAAAGAAATGCGAAAAGACAGAGATTTAAAAGAAGGAAAAGAAGATTTCTCTGTTCAAACTCCTCTTCAAGTTATCCAATCAGTCAACACAATTCTAACAGCAATAAACATAGTGGTAATTGGAATAGCAATGATATCTTTAATTGTTGGAGGAATTGGAATCGCCAACACAATGTACACTTCTGTTTTAGAAAGAAAAAAAGAAATCGGAACAATGAAAGCAATAGGAGCCACAAATTTAGACATATTATCAATATTCTTACTAGAAGCAGGATTACTAGGATTAGTTGGTGGGATTGTAGGAGCTTCAATAGGAGCACTCATAGCTTACGGAATATCTTCAGGAGCAAACATAGCTCTAGGAGCAGATCTTTTTGTTGTAGACTTCTCAATGTCTTTAATATTAGGATCAATTAGTTTTGCATTTTTAATTGGAATCTTTTCAGGAGCAATACCTTCATATCAAGCATCAAAACTAAAACCAGTAGACGCACTTAGAGGATGATAGACGAATATTTAAGAATGGCAATCAGAACAATAAAGAAAAGAAGAGCTAGAAGCATCCTAACAATAGTAGGAATATTCATAGCAATCCTAACAATATTTGTTTTAATAAGTTTATCTCTAGGTCTTAACGACGTAATTAAAGAACAATTTGAAATTTTAGGAGGAGACAAATTCTTTGTCCAACCAAAAGGAACACTAATGCCTGGGTCAGACACAACAGTAAGTTTAACTCTAAAAGATGTAGAAACACTAGAAAAAATAAATGAAGTAAAATCAGTAACTTATTTTGCAGCATCTTCAGTAAAAATAGAATTTAATGACGAAGTCAGATATTATTTAGTAGCAGGAGTCCCATTAGAAGAAGACGAAGATTTAGATTGGATGTTTGAAACAATGAACATCGGAGCAGAAGAAGGAAGACTATTAAAAAGAGGAGATTCAGGAAAAGTTCTAATTGGATATAATTATAGATTCAAAAATTTATTTGAAAAACCAGTTGAAGTAGGAGATAAAATAAAATTAAATGGAGAAGAATTTGAAGTTGTTGGGATTGTTGAAGAAATAGGAAACCCAGGAGATGATGCACAAATATATTTAGGTTGGGAAAAAGATTATAAAAATCTCCTAAACTCAGGTGACAATTTAGATTACATAATGGTCCAAATTAAAGATGGAGAAGACATGGAACTGGTTTCTAAAAAAGCAGAAAGAAAATTAATGAGGGCCAGAGATTTAACAGAAGATACTCTTGACTTCAGTATTCTAACACCAACAGAAATTTTAGAAACATTCAATACAATATTATTAATCTTAACATTTTTCTTAGTTGGAATTGGAGGAATCTCATTAGTTGTCGGAGGAATAGGAATCGCAAACACAATGTACACTTCTGTTCTAGAAAGAAAAAAAGAAATCGGAACAATGAAAGCAATCGGAGCAACAAACCCAGATATATTATATATATTTATAATTGAATCAGGAATCTTAGGATTATTAGGAGGAATATTAGGTTTACTTGGAGGAATCGCAATAGCAAAAATAGTTGAAGCAGTAGTAGCAGCATCTTTAGGTTCAGGAATATTAAGAGCATCTTTACATCCTGCTCTCTTAATCGGATGTATATCCTTTGCATTTTTAATTGGAATCTTTTCAGGATTCCTTCCATCAAAACAAGCATCTGCTCTCCGTCCTGTCGACGCTCTAAGATATGAGTAAAACTTATAAATACACAAATCATATTAAATTATTAAAGAGGATGAAAAAAACAAACTTATTATTAATCTCTGTAATACTCTTTCTACTCCTAGTTTTGCAAGTAAGTGCTTTAGCAAGTACAGATGAAAACGAAAGAAGTGATAGACTAGATTTTGGACATGTTTTAAATGTTAAATCAGTTACAATGGACCCTCCATTTATTCCTCAAGGAGGTTCTGCTAATTTAACTTTATTATTAGAAAACAATGCTAACTTTATTATTAAAGATGTAAGAATTGACATTGATCTTCCATCTCAAATAGCTTTTAATAATGATATATCTCAAAAGAAAATTGTAAAAATGGAATCTGGTGAAATGAGAATTGTTTACTATAATGTTATAGCACTACCTTCAGCAATAGAAGGAATCTACGAAAGTGAATTAACAATTAATTATCTAAACAACATGGGCACAGAAAGACAAGACAACAGCACATTCTCAATAATGATAAAAAGCACACCTAACATTGTTGTAAAAATTGATAAATCAGAAGTTTACAAAGGAAGCAATGTTGGAGAAGTCACAATTAAATTCATAAACAATGGTCTTGCAAATATAAAATTATTAACAGTTAAATTATTAGAATCAGAAGACTTTGAAATAATTGAAAGCAATGTAAATTATATAGGAGATTTAGATTCAGACGATTTTGAAACAGTAGGTTTCAGAATTAAAGAAATAAGTGGAAATTCACAAATCAACCTTCCTTTAGAAATTCAATACAAAGACGCATTAAACAACAATTATCTAGAAACAATAAATGTTCCTTTGAAATTAGAAAAAGCTTCAGATTTAGGACTTGGCAATGGAAACTCAACAATCATTTGGATAATTATATTTATCATAATAATTGCAGCTTGGATATTTTACAAAAGATACAAAAACAAACATCACAAAAAAAGATTATTTCAATAAATTTTAGTTCTAATTAATAAATAGCAGAAGCAGAAAATAGCTGGAGCAGGTCCTAAAAATTTCTAACTAAATTTTGGGAACTTCAACTCTACAGAAATTAAAAATTTCTGCCCCTCAAATTTTTACAAATTTAAGATTAAGAAATTGAATTATTTGAACCACGTTCAAATCAAAATAGCGGGAGCGGGATTTGAACCACGCGACCTCCGGGTGCCTCAATTTTGAAGAAATTGATCTTCGATTTTATGAGCCCGACGAGCACTCCAGACTGCTCCATCCCGCTATAAAATATTAACATTGATTGCACTTTTAAATTTGCCGGTTGGAAAAATTACCAACTTTTATATACAATAAAAACTACATCATAATATGAAAAGCAAAGCTTTTCCAAAAAAAAGAGGAATAATATTATTCATATTTATAATCTTATCAATAAACTTAGTTATAGCTAGCTATGAATGTGATGATTCATCTAATTTATCTTCAGACCAGAACGAGATAGAAATAGGTGATAGAAAAACAATAAATGGTTTAGGAATAGGTTTAGTATTCTCAGATGAAACTCCTCAAATGAACAAATACTCTGCAGATTTAATTCTCGACGCAAAAAAACTAACAATAACAAATGAAACTCCTGCTGAAAATGTTGAATTCATCACTACAACTGTAACAATTAGTTTAATTAATTCAACAGATACAAATGCTATAATCGCTGTAGGTTCTTCAACAGGAACTATTGATGAAAGCGAACAAGCAGAAATTGGAAGCAAAAACATTTATTTATCAAGCGTAGATGAAACCACTGCAACAATTATAATCGGAACTACAAAACTATCTCTATCAAATACAGACAATCCATCTGAAATTTTAACACTAAATGGATCTGAATATTTATTAGAACTATTCTCAGCATCAGATGATAATGCAATAGTTAAAGTAAAAAAATGTGATAATACTAGTGCTTCAATAATAGAAATATCACAACCAACAATAAATAACTCTATTAATAATCAATCTTCTCAAAATCAATCAAACAATCAATCTTCACAAAACAATAATCAAAGCCAAAATAATGGGAACAATAATACAGACACCAACACAACTACAATAAATATCACAGACAACAATTTAACTAATTTATCTGAAAGTATAAACTTCTCAGCAGTATTAAAAAAATCATACCCTTATGTTCTAATCTTTATAGGTGTAGTTATATTAATAATTGTAATAATTTTTGTCTTGAGAAAAGCTCTCAAAAAACCAAAAGATATTCATTTCCATGAACATAACTCATAATCTAATATCTCACAACACAAACCTTTAAATTCTTAAAATTTATCCTATAATTATGCCCCGATCGCATAATGGTATTGCACGAGATTGCTATGAACCTTTAGAAAAGGTTCCCAAAACAGCGCGCTTACAGCACACTGATTTGCTACGCAAACATCTCGACCGTTCGCGGTGCGCAGGTTCGATTCCTGCTCGGGGCGTTTCTTCAGGAATCGAACAGGTTCGACGAACATTTCCACGAGTGGATTAATTCAGTAGCAGGAAATTAAAAAAATGGTGGCGAGTGAAAATGAGAGCACTGCTCGGGGCGTTTCTTCAGGAATCGAACAGGTTAGATTACTTCAAAACTTTAGTTTTGAATGTTCCCAAAATTCCTTTGGAATTTTCAGGACCTGCTCGGGGCGTCTCTGTCATTTTTTTCTAAAAAACAATCCCAAAAAATCAGTATCCCCCACTCTATCTTTACTAGAACTAATAAACTCAAACTTATCTTTAAATTTCTCAATTAATTCTTCTGTTTTCCAATAAACAAAATATCTTCCATCTTTTCTATACTCCTCTCCATCACCCTTCTGCATAGTTATACATAGAATTCCTCTATCTTTGAGAATCCTATTTAAGGAATTAACAACAGTTTTTATTCTTTCTTTAGGAATATGCAACAGCGAAGTAACAGCCCAAACCCCATCAAAACTCTTCTCTTCAAACTTTAAATCTTCAATATCCATAACTTCAGCCCTCAATCCTTTTCCCTTACACAATTTTATCATTCCTTCAGATAAATCTATAGAAGCAACATCAAAGCCATTAGATAAAAAATATTCAGAATCTCTCCCATTTCCACACCCTAAATCCAAAATCTTCTTCCCATTCAGGATATCCATAAATTTAATAGCGTGCTTCTCTATATCTCCAAATAATCCAGCAAACTTTTCAGAAAACTCTCTAGCATTTTTATCATAAGACTCAATTGTTTTTTTCTTATAATCTTCCATACAAAATTAACATCAATTAACTTTAAATAATTCCCTATATTTTAAAAAAATGGAAATAACTCTCTTTCCTAAATCTTTAAATAGAGACAAATGCTATACAATACATGTTATCAGCCCCAAAAAAAGAAGTTGCAGAATGTGTGGGACTCTGGTTAGCAGAAGGAAGTACAACATCCAAATCAGAGATTACATTTACTAATAACTGCTGGCCATTGGTGGATTTATTCTACGAAGTAATAACAAGATTATTTAACTCATCAAACCAAAGAATCTATGTTTATTCAAAAAATAAAGAAAAAATAAAAGTTCCCAAAAAGTGTAAAATTAATTATTATCTCCATCCTCGCGCAACTAAACCTTATTACATTTTTCGAATAGCATCAGTAGAGAACGTAAAAAAATGGAAAGAAATAGTTAATAATTTTTTGAATGATAAAAAATATTATGTTTCTATTCTTAAAGGTTTTTTTGCTGGAGAAGGCAATATCAAAAGCGGGTTTCATAATTCAAGAGTTTTAAGAATATCTCAAGGAAAGCCAATCAAATCAATAGAAAAAATACTTTCTTATTTGAGTATCCTCTTTAAGTTCAAAAATTACGAAAGATCATATAATATTTCAGGTAAATCAAATTGGGATATTTTTGCCAAGTTAAAGCTAGCGGATTTACATCCAGATAAAAAACAAAAGTTTTACAAAGTATATAAAGAATTCAAGGAAGATCATTATCCAAATAATTTCATAAAAGACAAGATAATCTCTATTCTAGGTAAACCTCATACCACTAGAGAGTTAGCTACTAAATTTAAACGATCAATGGCAAGAATCCAAGACATTCTTATCCCTCTAAAAAAAGAGTCATCTGTAATGAACTTTAGAGTAGGTAGTACAAATTATTGGATATCCTCTGATAACCACATTATAATATCTAAAAAGAAGATTGCTTATTTATCTTATCTTGATATCTCTAGAAAGACTTCAGAGTTTGCAAAATTATTTAAAGTAGATTGGAAATCTTCATATATGAGATTAACAGAACTTCAAAATCTAAATTTAATAAGGAGAGAGAAAAATGGAAAATGGATAAAGATTCCAACAACAAAAAAGATAATAGAACTCTAAAGTTGGGTATTGACGACGCAGGTAGAGAATGATGAGCAATCGTTATTCGCCTTAAGGTCCCGTCCTAGGCCCAATGTTACTAGCAGGAGTATTAATAGATGAAATCACAGACAAAGGATTCAAAGATTTAGGAATAAAAGATTCAAAACAAATTCTACCAAATAAAAGAGAACAATTAGCAGAAATAATTAAAGATAGATCAATAGATTATGAAATAGTTTTAACAACAGCAGATCAAATAGATCAAAACCTAAACTCAGGAACAAACCTAAATTCTGTTGAAGCAATAAAAACAGCAAAAATAATAAACAAAATAATAGAAAGAAATCTAGATAAAAAAATAAATATTGTAGTCGACTGCCCTTCAACAAATACAAAAGCTTGGCAAGATGAAGTTATTTCTTTATTAACAACAACAGATAACCTTGAAATTTCTTGTGAACATAAAGCAGATGTTAATCATGTTTCAGTTGCAGCAGCATCTATCTTAGCAAAAACAACTCGTGATGCAGAAATTGAAAAACTAAAAAAGAAAATTGGAAAAAACTTTGGTTCAGGATATGCTTCAGACCCAACAACAATTGAGTTCTTACAAAAACAAGGTTCTAACCATCTCAATGACGGATTAATCAGAACAACTTGGCAAACTTGGAAAAAACAAGCAGCTAAAAAAAATCAAAAAGGTTTGAGTGAATATTAAAAAGATAGTTTTTATATATCAAATTAATTTAATATCTTTATGCAATGGCTTTATGAACTATTTAATAGAAAATACTCAAAACTAAAAAAACATGCTAAAGAAGAACATAGAGCAAGAGAACAACTTGATTTATCATTCAGACAATGGGAAAATGCATCTGAGTTAAATCAATCACCAATTATTCCAGCAAAAAAATATTTTAGATCTTTAGTATATTATCTACAAACTGTTATTGACATCCATAAAATAAAAGGTAGAGATTCTACACCTATAAATGATTTAGCTCACCAGGCAATAGATAGCTGGTGGGGATTTGAAAAAGTAAGTAAATTATAAAAAAATAAAAAAAAATAAAAAAAAATTATTCTCCCCAAGCAGCAATTCCCAACAAAATTAGGTATATTATTGGACCTACTAAAGGTATTAAAGCAATCAATGGCCACCATCCTGGTTTTCCTATAGCTTCAAAAGTCTTCCATAACCAGATATAATTAAATATCACAAACAAGATACCTGCAACAATATTAACAAAAGGAATAATCATTCCAATCAAAAGTAACCAAGGCCACCAATGCATTTTTGCTCCTCTAAAAGCAATTATCGCAGGACCTATTCCAGGAATCCAAGCTAGTCCAGGAGAAGATTGTTTAAGTTTCTTACCTATCTTCATAAAAGCTAATGATAGATAAATCCATATACCTATACCAATAAGCAAGAACAATATCATAAATGCAGCTAGAGCAGCAAACAATCCTGCAAACATTCCAGTATCAATAGCAGCTGTGTTTAAAAAAAATGTCATTTATTTCACCTCCTTTCAATTATTAATTAATCACACCCCCCCACCCCGCCTATGACTAATTTTTTTCATTAAAAATTCTCTAATTTCTTCAGCATGTTTAGGATTAATAGCAGGAAGATATCCTTCTGACATTCCTCCACCTCTTGGATGATAACTATATCCAGCAGTCTGTATCATAACACTAGAAAACCCAATCATTCTAGCTAAAATTCCTCTATAAATATCAACATTCTGAACTCTCTCATAAGGAACATTAGAATACCTCTTCCAAATAATACCTCTTTCCAATCTCAAACTATCTGAAGTAAACTCATAAAACCATCTATTATAAGACATCCTCGCATAAATTTCAGCAATTAAAATTATCAGAATAATATAAAACAACATACCCAATAAAACAGCAGTTACAATTTGAGATGAACCACCCCCACCAACTTTAGATATAATTGCAATCAATGGAAACATAAACCACGAGAAAAAAATCATCAAAAAGAAAGCTCCAAAATAACCTTTAATTCTAAACAACCATTTTGCCCCAGGATGTAACTTATGTTTATTATGATTCATATAACTATATGATTTTTCTATTTAAAAACATACCGAAATACATCAAATAAAACTTTAAATATCTTAAAAATTTTAGTCTAGCATGGCCCACATAAAAGAATTGGTGATGAAAGGATTCAAGAGTTTTAACAGTGAAGTAAAAATTCCTATGAGCAATGGCATGAATGTAATTGTTGGCCCAAATGGTTCTGGAAAATCAAACATAGCAGACGGAATATGTTTTGTATTAGGAAGATTATCAGCAAAATCAATGCGAGCAAAAAAATCATCAAACTTAATTTTCTCAGGAACACATCAACATAAAAACTCAAACGAAGCTTATGTAAAAATAAAATTTGATAATTCTGATAACAAATTTAACCTCCCTCATCAAGAAGTTGTAATTGAAAGACTAGTAAGAAAAAATGGAGGTTCTGTTTATAAGATAAACAATGAAACAAAAACAAGACAAGAAATATTAGAACATTTAGCAAGAGCAGAAATAGACCCAAACGGATTCAACATTGTAATGCAAGGTGAAATAACAGAAATGATTCGAGCCTCAAGTGAAGAACGAAGAAAAATCCTAGAAGAAGTTTCAGGAATATCTGTTTATGAATCAAGAAAATTAAGATCTCTAAAAGAACTAGAAAAAACAGATGCAAAATTAAAAGAAATCTCAACTATTCTTAGAGAACGAACAACATACTTAAGAAATTTAGAAAACGAAAGAAAACAAGCTTTAAGATATAAACAATTAGAAACAAATGTAAAAAAATACAAGGCCAGCATAGTAAAAAGAAAAATTGATTCAAAACTAAAAGAAATACAAGAAAACAAAAAAAACGAAGAAGAAAAATCAAAACTAAAAAACAAAATTAAAGAACAAGTAGACAACAACCAAAACGAGATAACCAATATAGAACAAGAAATAGATAGCATAAACAATATAATAAAAAAATCAACAGGAATCGAACAAGAAACTCTTTATTCAAATCTTACAGATATAAGAGCAGACCTAGCAGGATTAACAGTAAAAAAAGAGAATAATGAGTCAAGATTAGATGAAGTAATAAGAAGAAGAGAAAGATCAAAAGATGAAATCTCTGATTATGAAAACGAAATAAAATTATTAAGAGAACAATCTCCTCAAGTTGCTCAAAAACAAGAAGAACTAAAAAAGAAAAGACAAGAACTTGGAGATATAGAACAAAAGAAAAAAGACTTCTATAAAATTAAAACTAAACTAGACTCAATTAAAGAAACAATCTCTGATAAACAAATTGAATTTCAAAACACAAAAAAAGATTCAGAATACCATCTTAAAGAAATTGAAAACCTTTTAGAAGGTATAGAAAAAGAATCACAAGAATCTTTAGAACAACATATTTCTAATCTAAAACAAAAACATCAGAGCATTTTAAAACAAATTGAAACTCATCAAAAAAACAACCTGGATTTTGAAAAATCTCTCTCAGTATCTGAGTCAGAAATACAGAAATTAGAAAATCTAAAAAACCAAGTTTCAGAAATAGACATTTGTCCTATATGTAAATCAAAAATTACAGAAAGCCATAAATCTCATGTTCATAAAGATTCAGATGAACAAATAAAATCTCATTCTGAAAAAATAGTTTCTCATAAAAAAGAACTAGAAGAAATAGAAAAAAATCTATCTCAACTTAAAAAAACAATTGAAAAACTTACAATTGAAATTCCTGAAAAAGAAAAATCTATATCAAAGATAAACTCTGCAAATGAAAAACAAGAATTTTTAAAAAGATTAGTAGAAAAAGAAAAAACATTAGAAACTCAAATATCAACACTAAAAAATGAAAAACAATCTCTTGAATCTTCAATAAAAAATATTCAAAACATTGATGAAATATATGAAACAACTCTTCTTGAAATTGAAGAAATATCAGCAAGAACAGATGAAAACATAGATGTCTCATTAGAATTCAAAGAAAGAGAACTTGAAAAAATAAAGATTATTATAAAACAGTCAATAAAAGATGAGCAAATTCTTAAAGAAGATATTCAAGAGTTAACCAAAGAAATAGACGAAAAAACTTCACAAGTTGAAGATTATGAAAATAAAGAAGGAGAATTAAATAAAAAACATCAAAATCTTTTAGACAAAAAAACTCAATTACAAAAACAAATCCAAGATAAAAACTCTTTATTAATTAATTTCCATAACGGCCTTGGAAAAGTTGATTCAGAACTCAACAATATAAAAATTGAAAAAGCTAGACTAAATGCAGAACACGAAACTCAAGAAATAGATTTTGAAGAATTCAAAGGAATAGAAACAATAAGATTATCTTTAGAAGAATTAAACGAGAAATTATCTAAAACTCAGCAAACATTGGATTCTATTGGAACAGTAAATCTAAAATCTCTTGAAGTTTACGATGAAATTAAAAAAGAATATGACAGAATCGCAGGTAAATCCCAAACAATTGAAAATGAGAAGTTAGAAATATTAAAAATTGTAGAAGAAATTGATAATAAAAAAAGACGAACATTTATGAGAACCTTCAGAGATTTAAATGAATTATTTTCTCGTAACTTTCTCCAATTATCTTCAAAAGGAAAAGCATTCCTTGAACTAGAAAATAAGGAAGACCCTTTTGCAGCAGGAGTAAACATCTTAATTAAAGTAGCTAAAGGAAAATACTTTGACATTAACTCTCTTTCAGGAGGAGAAAAAACCCTAGTTGCTCTTTCAATGATATTTGCTATCCAAGAATACAAACCATACTCTTTCTATATATTTGATGAAATAGATGCTGCTTTAGACAAACGAAACTCAGAGCGATTAGCAGCTCTTATTAGAAAACACATGCAAAACGGCCAATATATTGTTGTAACACACAACGACGCATTAATATCAGAATCCTCTTCTTTATACGGAGTTAGCATGCAAGATGGAATATCAAAAGTTTTGAGTTTGAAGATTTAATGATAATTAATCCTTTTTTTTATTAATATCCTTAAGACTTTTAAACTCAACCATTATCATTAAATCTTTTCCAATTAATAAATTTTATTAACGAAAAACTTAAATAAGAGCATAGTTTCTATATATTAAGGTGTCAAGGAATGCCTTAAGTCTTCGGACATCCTGCAAGCGTGTTCCCGGCTATTACTTTGGTAATACCGGATTTTTAATATGGTAAAAAGAGTTTCTGTTTATATTGATGGTGCTAATTTTGTTTATGGTTTGAAAACTTTGAACCAAAAATATTCAGATTATCATTTTGATTTTGAAAGTTTCATTAAAAAAACTATTGGAAAAAATGATCTTATTGACATTTTTTATTATAATGCTTCATTAAAACAAGCGATTAATCCTAGAAGATTTAAAGAGCAACAAAAACTTCTTTCAAGATTAAGAAAAATAATAAAATGTAATGTTGTTTTGTGCAAAAGACAAAAAAGATTTAACAAAAATGATGAAGAATATTATACAATAAAAGGAGATGATATTAATTTAGCATTAGATATGTTAAATGATGCCTGGGAAAATAAATATGATAAGGCAATCTTAATCTCTGGAGATGGAGATTTTGCTCCACTATTAAAATATGTTAAAAATAAAAATAAGAAAGTAGAAGTTATTTCTTTTGATGAAATTGCATCAAAGAATCTAATTAATGAAGCAGATAGATTTATTTTTATTAATAAGAAAACCGCAAATAAGTTTTTTTGGCGAGAAAAATAGTTTAAAATAATCAAAACCTATCTATAAAATCTTTTTCCAATTAATAAATTTTATTAACGAAGAATCTTGACAAAGTCAGATTCTGAGTTTCCCCTATTTCCAATATAATCAGTTTGGCCTTACTATATCTGCATTCATTTGAGGCACTGGTTTTGGAGCAAGAACTCCTGTTAAGCTTCCAGTAATCGCACGTCCTGCCAAATCAAAATCTATTTTTATCATAGGCATTGTTCCCCCTCTTACTTTTGTTAAATCCATTCTACCTTGCAGATTACTATTTGTTCCAACTTCTCTTCTATATCTTTGATTTAATTCTATAATTTTCATTCTACCTTGTATTGATAACTCTCTATATTCTTCAACACTCATAGGAAATTCTTCTGTTTCTAAAACATGTTCAACTAAACAAAATCCTGCTTGAGAAATAAATATATGGGCCCCTCTTGGAGTAAGATATCTTTCAGAAAAGATACTTACCTGCGGTTCTATTGGTTTAAAATCAAAAACTCCTGTTCTTCCATCATAATCTTCAGTTAAAAGACCAAAATATTCTGGGAGGTATATTCCTTTAAAAAAATCAAATCTTGTTTCCATTTTATATTTATCAATACCATTTATTGAAAATCTAGATTCTCATTCCTAAAAAATCCCTAACACCCTTATCAACAGGAACAGGTTCAAAATTTCCAACACCTTCTCCACTATTTTGTTCAAGAATCAAAACAGCTGAAGGATCATGTGTTCCATTTGCATTATCAGCATTCTTAGCAGCTTGTTCTGTTAAATCACCAGCATCATGCCTAGCTATAGAAACAAATCTTCCATTTATAGGTGAATATGTTGTATTGCCTTTCATGTTATCATTGTTCACCTCTAGAATTTAAAAAATCAAAATGGCTAAAAAATAAAAGCCTATAAAAAAAATTGTAAAGCTTGTTTAGTAGTAGCTTTCTTCTTCTGTTGAAGATTTCCTTGTCATCAGCACGATCAATACGATTAGCAATACTACGAAGATTATAACCAAAATAACTGTCAATACAACCAAGTTGTTCGATTCTCCACTGAAGAATGAACTTCCACTTGATGATCCACCACTGTCAGAATTTCCCTCTGCAATTAATACAAAGTTCGCTCTTCCAACGTTTTGACCGTCACTTAGGACACTTGCTCCAAAGCTATATGTTCTTTCTTTAAGTGCTTTAGCTTTTACTGTTACTATCTTGCTTGAACCAGCAGAAACTGTAACAATTGTGCTATCAACACTAGACATCATATTGTCAACATTATCCAAAACAATAGTGTAAACACCAATGTTTCTTCCCTTGTTAACTAAGATGAAGTCATAAAGAACTTCTTCATTAGCATTTGCTTCTCTTGTTGTAGTTGCTTGGATAACTTCCGATGCTTCTTCAGCGCCTCTAATTACAACGCTCTTACTCATTGAATCTCTTGAATCCAAATTTTCTGCATTAACTTCTAAAGAATAAACTCCAGAATCTGCATTTGTTGGGATTTGCAAGTAGATACTTCTTTCTTCTGCATCTTCCTTATCTTCTACATCGTCAGTAGGTGTCAAATCTCCAAAATAAGCTCTCTTCGAAACTCCTAATGAATCAATAGAAACAGTCACATAGTTGTCGTCAACTCTCTGACTTCCTCTATTCTTCAATACGATGTCTACTCTAAGAGTTCCACCGGCTTGAACTTCATCAGCGTCTACACTAAGAATCTCTAAGTTATAAGATTCTCTTTGTAGCTTAAATTGGTATGTTTTTTCTACACTGTCTGTTTTTCCTTCTACTCTAACATACAATGTATAATCTTCACCTTGATCAATGTCACTTGGCAATCTCAAAGAAAGTAACTTACTATATATACTGCCTGATATTACATCAAATCTGTTTGTTTCATCAGATACTTCTGATCTATATCCAGATATGTAAGCTTTCACTCTAACATCTGTGTCATCTCTACCAGCTGTAAAAGATACCCTAACAGGTATTGACTCTCCAGCTTCACCAGAAATAACAACGTCAGAAGAAACATCGATTAAGCCATTAACATTAACGCTCAATCCATCAGCTCCACCAACAACCAAATCACATGGATTTGTTTGTGTCTGGTTAACAGTACATGTAGTAGCACTAACTGCTGTTATTGCTAACAAAAGTGCTATCACGGAAACCAAAAAAAATTTTCCTTTCATTTTTATACTCAAATTTAGTTAATTATATAGGAAATGCCTGCTTTATAAACTTTGTGGTGACAACAAATGTGTTGTTACTACGTAATTAGACAAAAACACCTTAGTTATTATTTATCGACGTCAATCTATAAATTATTATAAATCTCCAACCCTTTAACACTATCTCCAACAGTATCAGGACTCTCATTTATTATTGTTATATCTTTCTTATCATTTACAGCTGTCAACAACTTTTTCCATTCATATTCAGGAGTCAATATATGTTTCTTCTCACCTTTCTCTCCAAATTCAATTCCAGAAAAATGACAATGAAGTTTTTTACAGTCCTGAAATCTTTTATATATTTTTTCATAACTTGTCTGCCCATTTTCTCTTGCAACTAAATGAGCAAAATCAACACAAAGCTCACAACCAGTTTCTTCAACTAATCTTAATATCTCATCAGCACTTCCAAAAACATTAACCTTTCCCATTGTCTCAGCAGCTATTTTAATTTTCCATTTTTTCCTTTTTATTTCTTTCATCATTTCCAATACAGCTTTCTTAATATTTTGATATACAAGTTCTCTATCATCTTTACCATAAAATCCAGCATGAAAAACAACAACTTTAGCTCCTAACATCTCCCCAATCTCACAACACTTTAATATTCTTTTTTTACTATCTTCAATCTTCTGCTTTTCTTTAGAATTCAAATTAATCCAATACTGAGCATGAATACTCAAGTCAATATCATTTTTCTCTGCAGCTTTTTTAATCTCTCCTGTATCCTCTCCCTTAATATAAATCCCATATGTAAACTCAATCTCACAAGCTCTTAATCCCAACTCATGATATTTCTTTAAATTTCCAACTGCTTCTTTAACACTTCCCAATCCTCCTGGTCCGAATTTTATTGTCATAATCAAACTTAGAATTATCTTAATATAAACCTACCTAAACCTAACATACTTATCCTTCTCACCAACCTTCTTCCTAACTCCATACTTATCATACTCATCTTCCTTTCTATCCCATCTTGAAAGAGGATCTCTTTTTCTATCATCATATCTACTTCTTCCATCTGTTCTTTCATAAACTCTCTGAGAAGAAACATTTGAAACCCCACTCCTAGAATTATAACTTCCTGCAATTACTCCAGCAATTAATATCACTAAACTTAACCCAACACATATACCTCCAACTATCCATTCAGTTCTTCTATTACTGGAGGGTGGTTCATCTACCATAAAACAAAGAAATAAATATCACTTATAAGTTTAACTAAATCCCCCCCAACCCTTCCTGAACCTCACCCAAATTCTCAACAAGATAAGCATGCATCTTCTTAATAATCAAATCTTGCATATCTTCTTTTAACAAACCATGACAATTCTTCAAATCACTTTGCGGACTAACAATAACTCCATAAGATGTCTCACACAACATAGATTTCCCTTCTAAATTAACAATCTCATTATCTCCAACTTTTGCTTGCAAAAACTCAACACTAATCTCACATTTATTTCCACTCTTTCCCTCAATCCTATACTCCCAAGCTCCATTCATAGCATCATTTACAAACTTAGTCTTTGAACAACTCTCAAGTTTAGAATTAAAACAAGCCAAGTCCCAACAATTAGGATAATAATAAAACGTAAAAAACAAAGCTCCAGCCAAAACAATAACTAAAACAACAGATATAATTAGTATTATCCAACCTCTCTTTTTCATATAAATATTATATTAACATCATATTTAAATTTGACGTTATGAAAATATAATGTGCGCGCAGGTGACATATGTCCACCCCTAAAATAACTTGTGAAATGCATGATAGATATCCACAGTACACGAAGATAAAAGGGTTATATCAATATAACAATTAAGCTTAGAAGCCCATATTTTTTATTTCTCCAATATTA
>JAHIVP010000026.1 GCA_018816335.1 Nanobdellota archaeon
GTTAGAGGTAGGCATACTGAATTGATAACTGTTTATATTTCTGCAGGTTTTAATATTAATGTTGTTGCAAAGCAGTTGGAATCTGAGAAAAGCACTGCGAAGAATATTAAGTCTAAGGCTACTCAGAAAGCTGTTTTAGAATCACTTGATACAATTATTAGAGAGCTGAAGTTGTATAAGAAAACTCCTGAGAATGGGATGGCAATTTTTGCTGGGAATTTTGCTGATAAAGAGGGACAGGAAGATATTCAGTCTTTTGTTTTAGAACCTCCTAAGCCTTTGAACACTAGGTTGTATAGGTGTGATCAGACATTTGTTCTTGAACCTTTGAGAGAGTTGTTGGAAGTTGAGGAAGTTTATGGTCTTGTTGTTATGGATAGAAAGGAAGCTACGTTTGGTTTATTAGAAGGTAAGCAAATTAAAGTTTTAAGAAAGTTGACTTCTGGTGTTCCTGGGAAAGTTAGGGCAGGAGGACAATGTTTGAGCCCTGATACTTTGATAATGAAGAGTGATGGGGATCTTGTTAGACTCGATGAAGGACATAATCCTATGATTATTTTATCTGAAAATTTTAATAAAGAAGAAGTGGAAGATACCCCTATTCTTGCTAAATGGGAAAATGAAAAAGATTTATTTAGAATTACAACTTGTTATCCCAAATTTGAAATTAAATCTTCTAAAGATCATACTTTTTTTATTAGAAATGAAAAGGGCATTGAAGAAAAATCACTTTGTGAGATAAAGGAAGGAGATTATTTGATTATGCCTGAAAAGATAAATTTATATTTAGAAGACCAAGAAATAAATTTTGTTCCTAAGATTAAGCAGGAATTTAACATGAAAAAAGTTAATATCCCTGAAAAGATAAATCCAGATTTTGCGAAAATTTTAGGGTATTATTTAGGGGATGGAAGTTGGGAAGTAGATAGATTAACTTTTTTTGAACAAAGAAAAGAAGTTGCTGATTTTTATAAAAATTTATTAGAAGAAACTTTTGGAATTGAGGTCAAATATTTATTTAGAAAATCTAAGAATTATCACCAGCTTAGAATATATAGTAGAATTATTTCTCAATTATTTAGAAGATTATTTAGCGAAATAAATAAAACTTTGAATGATAAAATTCCAGGTATTATTTTAAAATCTTCAGATAAATCTTTGGCAGCTTTTATTTCAGGATTTTTTGATGCTGAAGGATATGTAAATGAAGGAAGAGTAGCTTTAGGAATTAATAATAAATTTTTAACAAGACAATTACAATTTTCTTTATTAAGATTAGGGATTATTTCTTCTATAAATGAATATGATAATAGAAAAAATCCTTATTCAAATAATATTAGATATACTTTAGCTATTGATGATATTGGATCTCTAAAAAGATTTCAAGAAAAAGTTAATTTTTGTTCAGAAGAGAAGAAGGAAAAGTTAAATAGAATTTTTGGTTTGAGAAGTAATAGAAATAAAGTTAGACAGTTGATTGTTAACGGAAGAGAAGTTGCTAAAATTTTGAGGAATTCTGGATTAAATACAAGACAGTTTAATTGTCCATTGTTTTTTGTTAATAAAAGACAAATGAGTAAAGAAATTTTTAAAGAAAGTATTTTAAGTAAAATAGAGGATGAAGAATTAAAAAGAAGATTAGAGCTGTTTTATAATTCTAATTTAATTGCGGTTAAAATTGCTAAAATTGAAAAGTTGAATCAAGAAAAGACTATTGATATAGAAACTAAGAATCATAATTTTCTTGCTAATGGTTTAATTGTTCATAATTCTTCACAAAGAATCCATAGATTAACAGAAGGATTGGCTAAAGAGTTTTTTAGGAGAATTGCTGAACATATGAAAGAGATTTTTTTTGAGATGCCTAGGTTAAAGGGAATTTTACTTGGAGGACCTATGCCTACTAAAGAGGATTTTTTAGAAGAAGGAAATTTAGTTACTGCTTTGAAAGAAAAAGTTCTTGGATGTGTTGATTTAGGTTATGCTGATGAACATGGTTTAGATTTATTAGTTGAAGGAAGTCAGGAGATTCTTGCTAGTCAGGAAATTATTTATGAGAAAAAGTTATTAGAAGATTTTTTTGATAAATTAGGAAAGGAGCCGAAGAAGACAATGTATAAAGAGGCTGATGTTGAGAAAGGTTTGAAATATGGTGCTGTTCAAAAGTTATTGATTTCTAAAAAGTTTGATAAGAAAAAAGCAGATGAGTTAACTGTGAAGGCAGAGAGTATTTCTGCTGAAGTTGAGCTAATTTCTACTGAAACCGAAGAGGGGATGCAGTTTTGGAATCTTGGTGGGGTTGGGGCTATATTGAGGTTTGAGGTTTAGGTGTGGTAACTCGCGTCCGCAGTTCGTCGGGGCATATTGTTTAGAATCATAGAACTGCAAACGCTCGGGGGCTATGTTGAGGTTTATAGTATCACAAACTTTAAATTCTATGTTAATTAGATACAAACATGGAAGAAAAAGAGATAAATGATAGTGTTGAAAATAGTAGGACAATTACAGAGCTTGATAGTACATCTGATGTGAAGAATATGAGAAAGGTTGAGGCTGCTTTGTTTATTTCTGGAAGATGGATGAGTATGAAAGAACTTGTGAGTTTGACTGATGTTAATCCTGTTTTGCTTAGAAATGTTGTTGAGAGTTTGATAGAAAAATATGCAAGTGAGGAGTCTTCTATTCATATTATGACTAAGGATAATGAGTGGAAGATGGATGTTAAGCAAGAACATATGGATATGGTAAATAAGTTAGCTACTGGAAGTTCTGAGTTTAGTGATGCTGAGAAAGAGACTTTGGCAATTATTGCTTACAAACAACCTGTTAAGCAATCTGTTATTGTTAAGATTAGAGGAAATAAAGCTTATGAACATATTAAGAATTTTGTAAATTTAGGATTGCTTAAAACTAAAAGAGTTGGACATACTCATGAATTGAATTTGAGTCAGGAGTTTTATGAATATTTTCATGTTGGAAAGAAAAAGAAAGAAATAATTCTTAATAGTGATGTTAACAAAGAAGAAATCCTTAATAGTGCCCAGCCCACCCACCCTGATGGGGAAGAAGTTAATATTAATAATCCTAAAAAATCAAATCTAGAAAACAAAAAAGAAGTGGTGATGGACAAAATTGATGATAATTCTGAAACAAATTAGAAACCATTATAAATCTTATTTTTTTAACAACCCCATATAATATCAAAGTGAAGATGCTTCATTATCTAATTCCCACCCATTTGAGTCCCACCCTAAAATTGGAAGCATCTTCTTCGTTCACACCCTATTAATGGGATTGTTTATTAATAACTAAATTAATTTAAAAGAGGATTTATTATAAAAATATGGAAGCAGTTACAATAATTTATCTTGTATTAATGTTTGTAGCTTTGTATATGTTTTTCTTTTTTATTATTTTGATTGTTAGGAATAAGAATCGGATGTTTGATTATCCTGTTGCAAAGAAAAAATATAAGGTTACTGTTTTAGCTGCTGGGTTGAATGAGGAGAAGACAATTGAGGGAACTGTTAATGCTATTATGAATTCTAATTATGATAAAAAGTATTTGGAGGTTATTGTGATTAATGATGGGAGTACTGATAATACTTCTAAGGTTGTTAGAGGGTTGATGAAAAAATATAAGAATTTGAAGTTTATAGATAGAAAGAAAAATATTGGGAAGGCTGCTTCTTTAAATGAGGGAATTAAGATGGCTAAGGGAGAATTGATTGCTGTTGTTGATGCTGATAGTTTTCCTGCAAAAGATTCTATTCAAATGCAGACTGGATATTTTAATGATCCAATGGTTGGAGGAGTTACATCTGCTGTTTTTTTAAGAAATAAAACAAAGTTTATTGAAAAGTTACAAGTTGTTGAGTATATTGTTTTGGCTTGGACAAGAAAGTTGTTGGATTTTATTGATAGTGTTTATGTTACTAATGGGCCTTTGAGTATGTATCGGAAAAGTATTTTAAATGAGGTTGGTGGTTTTGATCCTAATACAATTACAGAAGATATTGATTTGACTTGGAATATTTTAAATCATGGTTATAAGACAAAGATGTGTTTGAGTGCTTTTGTTACAACTGTTGCTCCGAATAAATTCAAGGCTTGGTTTAGGCAGAGGGTGAGGTGGGGGATTGGGGGTTTGCTTGCTATTTGGAAATATAGAAAATCTTTTTTGAAAAATGGAATGTTTGGATTTTTTGTTATTCCTTTTGTTTCAATTTCAATTTTATTAAGTGTAAGTGTTTTTCTTTTTGCAATGTATTTAATAATGAGAAGTTTATTTTTAGCTTATTTATCTTCAACATATAGTGCTGCTGCAGATACAACTTGGATTAGATTACAAGACTTAAATTTGAATCCATCAATACTAGTTTTTTTCACTGTTGTTTTATTTACAACTTCATTTATTTATACAAGATTTATTTTAATGGCTTTAGGAACAAAAGAACATGAATGGCAAGAAATAAAAAGTCTGTTTAATAGATTGTTTTACTTATTAGCTTATTTAGGTTTGTATCCAATTGTATGGTTTGGGTCGTTTTATAGAATGATAAGGAGAGATTATAGATGGTAAATTTTTTATTTTATAATTAAGTTTAGAATTAATAATTTGTTATCTACTGCCTGAGGTGTAATCCCTATCTGTTGTTGGTTGAGGCTCTCTAGTATTTCTTGGTTGTTCTTCAGGATGTTTTTGGAGATATAGTTCTATCTCACAACGTTGGAGATTTGAACTATCTAGTCCAGTTAAAGGCCTTTCAGCAAATGCCATGCTTCTTTTACTACTCATTAAATAATCAACTTAATTAAATATATAAATTTTTGTGTTGGGGATTTGAAATTTTTTATTCTATATAAAAACCCCCCCAACCCTCCTTTTTAGGAAAGGGAGCCTCTACCTTTTAGGTTGAGGGGGACTTTAAGGGGTGATTAAATATTTATTCTAGTTTATTTTAAAAACAGTGAGCTTGTTAGCTCACTGTACCAAACATATAGTGCTAACTTTCTCAA
>JAHIVP010000027.1 GCA_018816335.1 Nanobdellota archaeon
ATGTGTTAGTGATCCTAATTGTGTTGGTGAGATTATTTGTGGTGATTTAATTGATAATGATGATGATGGAAGTGTGGATTGTGCTGATGATGATTGTTGTTCTGATGATTTATGTGTTAGTGATCCTAATTGTGTTGGTGATATGCCAGATATGTGTATTGATGATGGTGTTAAATGGAAAGATAGTAATAATCCACTAGGAATTTCTACTGTTGATGGGAGTGGAAGTTCTGAGATTTGTAGACAAACTTCTGATGATGATAACTGGGTTGGTTATTGTTGTCCTGCTAATTTTGTTTGTTTAATTGAAGATTCTAATGACCCAGATAGTTGTACAGAAGGGGTGGATTGTGGGTGTCAGTTGGTTGATGTAGTTGATCCAACTTGTGAAAGGAGATGTGGTGAAATTACAGATCAACCTACTTGTGAAGATGTTCAACATGTTCTAGATTGTGGGATTATTCCTATTGAGCATACTTTTGTTAGAGCAGAGCTTTTGAATAATGTTTGGGATGGGATGGGATGTGGGTATACAGATGATGATTATCAAGTTCAGTGTGATTTAACTTGTGTATGGAATAGTGATGATGAAGAATGTGAATTTAATCGTAGAACATCATTTAGTCGTGGAGGAAATGATTATGAATGTAGGCATTCTATTGGAGCTATGGAAGATTGTATTGGTGTGACTAGACAGATAGTTCAGAAAAGAGAATTATGGGATGTTACTAGTCCAAATTCAGCTAATCATTTTAAGGTAATTGACGACCAAGATATAATAGATGCAAATAGTTGGTGTAGTGATACAACTATAAACTTTCTGTGTAGTTTTGGAACTAGGTTGAGTTTTTTTAGTTTGTTTAATTTAGTTGTTTCTGTTGGTGTTATTTTCTTGATTTATGTTTTTTGGAAAAAGTAATGTTTATATAATAAGTAGAATATTATTCTTTATGAAAAAAGAAGTGTTATTTTTGTTTTTAGTTATTATGTTAAGTTGGTCTGTTTTAGGATTTACAATTGGAAACTTGTCTCATTCTATTAAAACTGTTTATGTTCCTGGAGAAATAGTTGAAGGGTGGATTAATATAAGTTTGAGTGATGAATCAGGAGATAGTGTTTTTTCAAATGGTAGTGGGAGTGTGACTTTGCAGGATTTTTTAGAGAGTCAGACAGGAGCTGTTTATACTTGTAATCCTGCTGATTGTAAAAATAATTATGCTGCTAGTAATGGACAGGCTTCAAAAATATATTCTTTAGGAACTTCAGAAGAAAAATTATTTGGTGTTAAAATTAGTGGAAATTTAAATGCTGTTGGAGAGCGTGTTAGTTTTAATATTACAAGTAATACAGGAAGTCATTGTTTTAGTCCGCTAATGATGGATATTTTAGATGATAATAATATTAATTGGATGCATGATGTTTTTTCAGATATGTTTTCTTGTTCTAGAAATAAAGGGTGTTTTAATGAAAGCGCTGTAATGACTGAATATGCTGTTGATGATAAATTTTATTGTCAAAAAGTTTATTTGACTTCAAAAGGGAAACATAAACTTGGGGGGTTTGTGAAAAAAGGTGCTGGAGATTTTAGAAATTTAACTATGGAATTAGTGGGGTTTCAGGATAGAGATACAATAAATAGTTGTCAATTGCCTTATTCAACTGAAGCTGGAAGTGAAGTTTCTTGTGTTGTTGATACTCCTGGATTAGAAACAGGAGATTATTATGTTTGTATTAAAGCTTCTACAACTACTACTCATAAAATTAGATCTGAAGAACAAGGGGAGAATTGTGGTTTTTATAATAGAGCTGGATTTTCTGGAACATACTTAAAGGATTATGATTTATTTGTTGAAGGAGCAAAATATTCTACATTAGGAACTTATAGATATAATGAAACAATTTACAATAGTCAGAATACTGGAACTTTTCAAACATATGTTGAGGATTTCTTGGCTTCAAAATATACAAGTGGATGTGATAGTGGGTGTGTTTTTCCAATTAATTTAATTTCTTATGTTACACAAGATGTTGTTATTTCAAATATGGAATTTAGTTATACTGAAGTTGGTGGTGCTCCTCCTGCTCCTGAATCTATGATTTATGATATAACAAAAAGTGTTCCAACAATGAATTCAGAATATATTAAATTAGATTTAGAAAAAGCTGGTTTTAAAGTTCCGTCGAGTTATGGGAATCATACTTTAACAATTAGTTTAGGAGGAACTACTGTTGTTAGTCAATCAATTGAAGTTAAGAAATTTTTGGGAATTGAAAGAGTTACTCCAAATTTAGTTCCTGCTGCTTATCCTATTGAGTTTAGTGTAATTGTTAGTAATCCTGATAATAAAACAATCTCAAGTTATAAGTGGATTTTTGGGGATGGGAGTGCTGCTGAAACAACTACAACAAATAAGGTTACTCATACTTATTCTAATGTAACTAGTTATGTTATGAATATTAGTATAACTTATGATAATGAAACAGAATCTAAATTATTTACAATTAGTGGAGAAAATCCTCAGGATTTTGCAAACTCTACTTTGACTGCTTATATTGCTGATGTTAATGCTTTAGAAACAAGTGTTACAGCGATTCCTGCTTATTATAGAGAGTATGTTAAGGCAGAGTTGGATATTGATGATTTGAAAACTAGTTTAACAAGTTTGAAAACTAAATTTGAACAAGCTGCTAGTGATGATGAGTTTGTTAAAGTAATGGATGGCTTGCTTGGCTTGAATATTCCTCATGGTTTTTCTGCAGCTGAAAAAGGAAGTTTAATTATCTTACCTCATAAAGATATTAATTTAAATTATCTAGATACTTTAGGGGCAGGGACTTATGATTCAAATAAGGGAGATAATTATAAAGAGGGAATAGCTGCTTGGAATGAAGATAATGCTGATTTGTATTTAGATTATGAAATTATTAGAGGGTACTGGGATGATGAAGATAAGGCTCTTGTTAGTGTATTTAATGTAAGAATTATTCCTAAATCTGGAAGTACATTTACTGGTTATAATTATTTAGTTTTGGAAATTCCTTCCTCTGCAGCTTATGTTCAGGGAGGATATACACTTAGGGGTGAAGAAATTTTTACAGGATTAACATTTTCTGATTTTGGATTGAAAAATATTAACATAGCTTATCCAGGAGAAAAAGATCCTAATAATTTTAAGACTTATCTTTCTCCTGAGTTTAGAGATTTATCATTGGTATTAGATGTTGAAGATTGTGATTATGATGGAAGTTGTGAAGAGGGAGAAGATTGGAAAAATTGTAGGAGTGATTGTAAACCTTGGGGTTGGACAATATTCTGGGTTATTTTATTATTGATTATTGGATTTGTACTTTATGCTTTTTTAGCGTGGTGGTATGATCATAAATATGAAACTCATTTGTTTAAGAATAAGAATGATATTTATAATATTTCTAATTTTATAATAAATGGTAAGAATCACATGATGAGTAAATCTGAGATACATCAAAAGTTGAAGCAATCAGGATGGAGTGGAGAACAGATTAATTATGCATTTAAGAAAATTGAAGGATTGAATACTGGAATGTGGAATCCATTTAATTATTTAGAGAAGAAAAAGATTCAAGATGTGGGGATTATTAGAACTCCTCCTAAACCTCTTACTTCATTGAGGCCTAGAAAAATTTTAAAAGGGGGATTTCCTTTGAAGAGATAGATGGTATTTGGAAAAATTAAAGGGTTTTTTGGAAGAATGTTTTCTGGGTTATTTGGAAAACAAAAAGAATTTAGTTTGGGATTTTATGGGCCACCAAATGCAGGTAAGACTTCTTTAGCAAATAGAATTTGTAAAGATTGGACAGGAGAAGAGATGGGAAGTGTTAGTAAGATTCCTCATGAGACTAGGTCTGTTCAATTTAAGGAAAAGGTTGATATTGATTATAATGGAAAGAAATTAGAAATGAAAATTATAGATACACCTGGAATTGCTACAAAAATTGATTATGAAGATTTTTTGAAGTTTGGGATGAAAAAAAAAGATTCACAGAAAAGAGCTAAGGAAGCTACACAAGGTGTTATTGATTCTATTAAATGGCTTGATGATGTTAATGCTGTTGTAGTTGTTGTTGATTCAACTATGAATCCTTATTCACAAGTTAATATAACAATTGTTGGGAATTTGGTTGCGAGAAAAATTCCTGTATTAGTTGTAGGGAATAAAACAGATTTAAGAAAATCAGATATGAAAAGATTAGAAAGTGCTTTTCCTGAATATGATGTTATTGGAATTTCAGCAAAGTTTGGGAAAGGTATGGATAAATTTTATGATGCTTTGTTTAAGCTAGCTAATAAAGTATAAAAACAATGGGAAAGAAAAGTAAAAGAGGAGATATAACATTAAGTTTTATTCCTTATAGTGATATTGAAAAACTTGATTCTGTTTATAGGGTTAAGAAAATTTTAGATATGACTTTGAAGAATCAGATTGTTATTTTGCAAGGTAGGTTAGAGCCTGAAGAAGAAACTTCTTTGATACAGAGCACAATGGCTTTGGTTGGAAGAATAAAAAATTTTAAAGGTATTGAGATTGCTGTTATAAATCCTGGGAAAGAATCTCAAGGATTTATTAGTAAAATTAAGTTTGGTATTGCTAGAGCTTTGGTTGGGCAGAGAGATGCTTTGACAATTGTTGGGCCTGCTTCTCTTGTTAAGGAAATTAAGAGAGATCCTAAGAAAATTGATTTGATGCTTAAGCGCTAGCGCGCTTAAGAAGATTCTATCTTTACCTCCAAATCCCGAAGAGGGACCCTTATAATTTAATCAATAGAATCTGTTGAAGAGATGAAGTGTTAAGAGATATCCCCTGCAAAATCCGTTCGCTTTACTCACTTTCCCATTTTGCACCCTTAATTTATTATGTATGAAAAATTGTTAAGATATTACAACTGGATTATTGGTTAGAACTGTAAAGGAGGTTTATCCATAACATTTATTAATAAATAATTCTAGATATAACTATGGCAAGAAAAGTTTGGGAGGTAAACTAAAATTCCACACCAATGTGTACACTGTTCAGAAATATATGCAGATGCTTCAAAAGAATTATTAGAAGGTTGTAGCTGTGGTGGTCGTTTTTTCTATTATATTAAACAAGAAAAAGCAGATAAACTGAAAAATTCTCCGCTTATTGAACTAGAAGAAAAAGATAAGAAACAGGTTGAGAAAGATGTTAGAGAGATGATTGGGGAAGAAGATGAAGAAGTTCCTATTGTTTTAGATTTAGAATCTGTTAGAATATTAGAGCCTGGAAAGTATGAGATTGACATATCAAGAGTTTTTGATACTAATAGGCCTGTTGTGTATAAGTTGCAAGAAGGAAAGTATATTATAGATTTATCTTCAACAATAAAAGGTAGTTTGAAGGAGTTGAAAAACAAAATCAGAAAACCAGTTGCAAAAAAAAGAGGAAAGAAAAAGAGATAATGAAGTTAAAAGAAGTTCTTGAAAAAGAAATCTCAAAGATAAGTTTAGATGAGATTGAATTAGAAAAAATAAATGGATATACAGATTTTATAGTCGAGAGTTTGAAGAAAAATTTAAAGAAAAAGAAAATTAAGGCAGATGTTTTTGTTGGAGGAAGTTTAGCTAAAAATACCTTAATTGATAAAAAAGTTCAGGATGTTGATGTTTTTGTGAGATTTTCTAAGAGTGAAGATATTGAAAAGCTTAATTCTTGTTTTAATGGAATAAGTGGGAAGTTAGAAAAGATTCATGGAAGTAGAGATTATTTTAAATTAAAATTTAAAGAGGTTATTTTTGAAATTGTTCCTGTTTTGAAAATTTCTAATCCTGAGAAAGCTGAGAATATTACTGACCTTAGTTATTTTCATGTTTCTTATGTTATGAAATCTATTAAGAAAAATCCTAAGCTTGGAAATGAGATTAAGTTAGCTAAGAGTTTTTGTCATGGGCAAAGGTGTTATGGTGCTGAGAGTTATATTCGTGGATTTAGTGGATATGGATTAGAGCTATTGATTATACATTATGGAAGTTTTGAGAAATTTATTAAAGCTATGATAAAGACTTTGGGAAAAATAGTTATTGATCCTTCAAAGTTTTATAAAAATAAAGATGATGTTTACATGAATATGAATGAAGCTAAGCTTGAATCTCCGATTGTTTTTGTTGACCCTACATTTAAACAAAGAAATGCACTTGCTGCTTTAAGCCAGGAAACTTTTTCTAGGTTTAAGATTGCTTGTAAGAAGTTTTTGAAAAGTCCTAGTTTGAAATATTTTGAGATTGATGAGATTGATGAAAATAAGTTATTTGATTTTGCTAAAAAAAGGAAATTGGAATTCTTGAAATTGAAAATAAAGACAGATAGGCAGGAAGGAGATATTGCTGGAACAAAATTACATAAGTTTTATAGGTTTTTAATTAATAAGATTGAGAAATATTTTGATGTTGTTAAAAAAGAATTTGTTTATAATGATAAAAAAGAAGCTGAGATTTATTTTGTTTTGAAATCTAGAAAAGAGATTGTAGTGAATGGGCCTCCTAAAAGATTGGAGATTAGGGTTAAGGATTTTAAGAAAAAATGGAAGAATGCTAAAGTTAAGAATGGGGTTTTTTATGCTAAAGAGAAAGTTAATTTTTCTGGGAAGAAATATGTTGATGTTTTGAAGAAGAAATATAAGAATGTTATTAAGGAAATGGGGGGTGGTTGGGGTTGAGGTTTAAGGAGTATGTCTAAGAATCTCTTATTCTTAGGGATTGTTCAACTTGTTCTCTTGATCTATAGATAGGGGGGTTTCTAGAATAAAGTAGACCCTGTGTATATGTCTTAGATTTCAAAATTTGGTCTTGTTGTGAATTTGTTGAAATTACTGGCCTTTTAAGATACCAAACAAAAGTTCCCTCTGGGATTATAAGATGTACTTGATCTTCGGCTGTTATGAATAATGTATCTGCTTGAGGATGGATATGGTTTAGTGTTCCTGAAACATCTAGTCCTAAAGCTCTCCCATCATGATCAATATGTCTTGAAGTTGTATTTCCTATCTTTGTGACTACCACCACTCTATGAGGTATTGATATCTTAATTTGTTCAGTTGATTTTTTTCCCATTTTTATCTAACAAATTTATCATACATTTCTGAGAATGATTGGACAAAGAAAGGTGAGTTTAACCAAATTCCTATGTCTTGGTCGTCTTGACTTGAATTTGTGATTAGGAATAAAATTTCTCTTTTGTCTGCTATAAAAAACTTAGCTTTTTGTTCTGTTTTTATTGCTCTTAATCCAAACTTATCATTAATTCTTTTTATTTCTGAATCTTCTCCATTTAAATAAACTTTTGTTTTAACTTTTGATTTTGTTAATTTATCTATCATGTTTTTGAATATTCTTGATTTTTCTAGGAAGTCTGAAGTTGAAGTTGCTATAATTGCTTCTTGTTTTGCTGTGTCTACTACTTCTTTAATTTGGTCAATTATGTTTTGCTTTCCTTTTACAGATGCTGAAAGTGTAGATTGTTTTATTGGGTCAAATTTTGAGTTATGTAATTCTTGTAATTCTACATATTCTGGATATTCTTTTAAGTTAGCTAACATCTTAACTTTTTCACTTGCTTCTTTCATAACATTTGTTTTTAGTTTTTCTACAACTGATTCTGGTTTTACTGAGATATATTTAACTGGCTTTCCTATTTTTGAAATTGCAAATCCTCTTTTTTCTAAACTTTCTAAAACATCATATGTTCTTGATCTTGGAACTCCTGAAATTTCTGCTATTTCTCCTGCAGATGCTATTCCTTTTGAAATCAAGGCTAACCAAACTTTAGTTTCATAAATATTAAGACCAAAATAGTCTTTTATTTTTTTTATTAGTTCTTGTTTGAATATCATTTTAAATTGTTAAATAGTTTAAAGTTAATCCTCCTTGTTTAGTTTGTTTAATTCTATTTTTTCCTCGATTAGAAACTTGGATTTCATGACCATTATCAGTTCTTAGAAAATATCTAAAATCACCATTGTCTTGAGATTGTGAACTATCTTTAGAAACAGGATTTCCACTAGAGGTTCTTAGAACTACTGTTCCACTTACAACTTGTCTGGTTCTAGAAACTTTCAAATCTATTCTTTGACCTACAAGATCGTTTAAAGTATTATAACTTCTTACCATATTATTTTTTCCCAGAAATAAATTCCTGAGGTATTGTCTTATCACCTCAATGTTTTATATAGAAATTATGGGTTTATAAAGATTTCTGTTTTGTTACTCTTATATAGTTGTGATAAAATCAAAAGATAAGCTTGGCTAGAATCATTGCTGCAAAAATTCCTATAGTTATATATGGCATTGCAGGATAAGCTTTACCTTTTTCTGCAAATAAGAATAAATACAAGACAGCTAGTGTTGCTCCTAATGATACTAGTAATGCAGTTGCTAGTCCTGGAATTCCTAGGAATGGTGTTGCGAATTCTGCGAAGAAACTAGGTAATTTATTTGTAGCTGCTCCCATTAGTATTACTCCTGCTGTTATTATTGGGAATATAACATCTCCTCCACCTAAAATTGCTAAATTAACTCTAATTTTCTTTTTCTTAAGTTTTGATTTAGGGAGTTTTTTTAATTGTTCTTTAACTTTTTTTGAAACATAAGGAATAAAAAATCCTGCAAATACTTTTACTTCATTGATTTGGAATTTAGCCATTTTTTGCATAAACCCTGTATGCCATACAGCCCAGATATCATAAATTGAAATTAATATTAAAATTATAATAGCTGTCCATATGTTTAATATTTGAACTAAAATAACTGCAATTCCTGGATAGATTAAAAGCTCTGTTAAATTGTGAACAATAATTTCTTGTCTAAATACTTTTATGAAAACTAGAGGAAGGGCTATAAGAATAACTAGATATGATGAATAAGGAAGTATGTCTTTGAAAAAAGCATTAAACACTATAGATAAACCAAGTAAGTAAACTATAAAGAACCATAATCTAATTAATAATTTTGCTTTGATTTTTGAGAATAATAAAACTAAGAATATTGCTAAGACAAATGCAATTAAAATTTGAGGGAGAACTAACCAGAATTCAAATTCTGTTTTTAGTTCTGGGGGGGTGAAGTCAAAAGGTCCTACTTTAAGATCAGGAGATATTATAATGATATCATAAGTTCCTGAAGTTTCATTAAAAACAGGGACAGCTTCAGGAGAATATGTATGGATAACAAAAAGTCCTATTAACTGAGCTATGATAAACATACTCAATAATATTATTGTTATTTTTACATTATGTTTAATTTTCTGTTACCTCTTCTTTTTATTATTAAGAATAGTTTGTTTTTAAATTATTGGTTAACAAGTAAAAATTTTCTTAGGAGCTAAATCACAATCATTAATAACTAATATAACAGATGAAGGTTGTGAATCAGATTGAAAATAATATTTCTTTTTTCCTGTTCCTAGGATTTGACAATTTACACAATTATTATCACAGGTAAATTTTTCACTGTTTTCTTGATATTGTAAGACAAAATCAATTTTTGTAATTTCTGGGTTTGAGTCTCTTCTTTCTAAAGTAATTTCTAGATCTTTTGTTTGTTCATTGTAGCAAGCTTTTGTTATTTGTAATATAGAGTTTATTTTAAAATCTTTACATGTTATTTCAGGAGACATTAAGGGTTGTTTAATCATTTTAGGGATAATTATTGCTGAGATTAATGCTATTGCTGCTATGGATATAAAAATTAGTAAGACAACTGTTACAACTTGGGATACTGCTTTGATTTTCATATTAAACATGGACGATTGTCAGGAGTTTGTAAATTTATTTGAGATATTGTTTGAGTTCCATCACTTATTTCAATTGTAGTTGCATCTTCTATTATTGGAACTTTAAGATAAAATTCTCTATCACTTATTGAAGTTCCTCCTTCAATCTCTTGTTGTGTATCTTCTTGAGAGTCTAAATAGATTAGTTCAGGATTGAAATCATCTGATTGAATAATTTTTCCATCTTCTCTTAATAAGTTATATTCATATCCACCTACTCCATTTGTTCCTACACATCCTTGCTCAACTGTTTGAGATAAAACATTAAATTCATTATTTGAATTTATTCCCCTGATTAGATAATAATTATTATTTGAACAATCTTGAGAATCTGAAACTGCATGGCCTGTAATAGATGATGAAGATAATATTTTTGAGGCTATTAAATTAAGATTGTATTTTCCGTAATCTGTAGTTTTTAGAGATTTCATTACTCCTTGTTCTATTGATCTGTAATAATCTTGTTCAGAACAACCTTGATAACAATCGTTTGTGTATTGTTTGAATTCATTACAATTATTTTGGCAGTTTTTAGATCCTGAAGGTATTATTGAACCAACATATTCATCTGCTAAGTTTGCGAAGACGTGTCCGAACTCGTGGAGGATTACTGAATTAGGATGATTGGAGTTTAAACTTACTACATTCATGTAAGCTGTTGATTTTATTTTTTTAGGTTCTGTTTTTATTGCAATAATAAAATCATTTGGACAAAGAGATGCTGCTTTGATAACATTAGAATTATAACATAATATTCCTTTTCCTTGATAAAGTTCACATTCTGGACTGTAATCTATATAATAAATATTAAAGTTTGTTTTGTGGGAATTGAAAGGTGTTGAATCTAATAAATAGTTTGAGTAAGATTCTGCTTGTTGTTTTGTTGAAAAGAAAACTAAGTTAATTTTGTTTTCTCCATTGTAATTTAAAGTGTTACATTTTAAATCTGGAGATAATTGAATATTGTCTGAATTATTGAAAACTAATATTAAAACTACTGAGACAATTATAATGATTGTTATAACTAATCCTATCACTATCTTTTTTTGGTTGTCTGGGTACATATAGATATAAGAAAGAGATTATATAAAAAGGTTATCTTATACGAATAGTTTCCAAATTTCTTGGAACAGTAGTTTCAATTCTGTTTAGTTTGTAGATTGAAGAAGCTAAATCTATTGATTTTGAAGATTCTCCGTGGTTGATTATTACTCTTTTAGGACGTGGATTTGAGTGATTTATAAAATTTAATAATTCGTTTCGTCCTGAGTGTCCTGTAAATCCTTCAATAGTATGAATGTCCATTAATATTTTCACCATTTTATCTTTTCCTTCTACATTCATTTTAATTTGTTTATCTCCGTCTTGTAGTTGTCTTCCTAATCCTCCTGCTGGTTGATAACATACAAAAACCATTGCGTTTCTTTTGTTCTCTGAAAAGTGTTTTAAATATTCAACTGATGCTCCTCCAACTAACATTCCTGAAGTTGCTAAAACTACGCAGGGACCTCCTTCAATAACTTCTTTTCTTTCTTGTGCTGAACCTACACGTTTGAATATTTTTGAAACAAATGGATTTTTATCTTGGAATATTTGGTTTCGTACAATTGGATTTAGAAAATCTGGATAAGCTGTGTGAATAGCATTAATATCCCAAATCATACCGTCAATATAAACAGGAATATTTGGGAGTTTTCCTTGAGTTATAGCATCTTCTAAAATCAACATTGTTTCCTGAGATCTTCCTAATCCTAATTCAGGAATTAGAACTTTTCCTTTTCTCTCTATTGTTTTATTAATTAAATCTATTAGTTTTTCTTCTTGTTCTTTTCTTGGGGGTAAAACATTATCTTTTCCTCCGTATGTTGATTCAATGATTGCTGTTTCTAAACGATGAAAGTTTGTTGTTGCTTGATCTAGTAATCTTGATTTTCCGTATTTGAAATCTCCAGTATATAGTAAATTATGTAAACCGTTTCCAATGTTTAAGTGAACCATTGAAGATCCGAGGCAATGACCTGAGTTATATAATGTTAATCTTAAATCAGGGGTTATGTCTGTTACTTCGTTATAATCTAAAGTTATTGAATGTTTTACCATTTCTTTTATATCTTTTGAAGAGTATAATGGTGCTGTTGCTTGTTTGTATGATACTCCAATGAAATCTAGAGCTAGTAAAGATGCTATATCTCTTGTTGGGGCTGTCATGTAAATTGGTCCTTTGTATCCCATTTTATATAAGTAAGGGATAACTCCTGAATGGTCTAGATGTGCGTGGGATAAAATTATAGCATCAATAGAATGAATATCAAAATCAGAGATATCTAAGTAAGGAAATTTTTCTTTATCTGTATTTGCTGCAGGGTTAATTCCGCAGTCCATTATTATTTTTGAATTAGGTGTTTGTAATAGTAAACAAGACCTTCCTACTTGTCTTCCTCCTCCTAAAAATGTTACTCTAATCCACATTTCAACTTTTTCTGGATTCCATTCCTTGTATATACTTTTTCCTGTTGCATTCAAAAATCTTTTTCTGTAATTATTATTTTCATATAAAACTTCTCTGATGTTATCTGTGATTTTTGATTCAATTGCAGGAGATCTTTGAACAACTGGAGTCCAGAATGTTCTGTTTTTTATTTCGTTTAAAACAGAACCTTGTTTTCCGATAACAACTCCTGGTTTTTTTGCTTCTATGATTACCATAGATCTTTGAATGTCAAATATTATTTCTGTGACTTCTGCTTCATGATTTAATATGTTTCTAATTTCTTTTTCAGCTATTTCTGGTTTTAGTAATATTTTTTCATCTGCTCTTAACTCAATTCTTTTTTTTATTTTATTTACAACTGCTTTGATTTGCTGTTCTCCGTTTTTGAAAAAGTCCATATCATCTGTATATAGAACTATGTTTGCTCCTTCAAACAAAGCATTGGAAATTACTTTGGGAAGGTCTGCTAGAATTGTTTTTATAATGTCCATTTTTATTAAATTAGATAAGGAATATGATTATCTGTATGTAGGTTCAATTGTTTGCTCAACTTCTTGTTTAATTCCGTCTTTAGTTATTGTAAAGACGTCGATTCCGTTTCCTGAACCTACATCTCGTTGTGTTGAAGATTTTAGTGCTTCTACTGCTAATTCTACACCTTCTTTCATTGTCATATCTTTTTTATATTGTCTTTCTAATAAACCTAGAACAAAAGGCATACCTGAACTAAAGTTTGCGTCGTAATCATCTATTTTTACAACTCCTCCTGCTGGTTCTACTGAATATAATTCTGTTGTTCCGTCTTCGTTGTAGCCTGCAACTATCATTCCTACAATTGAAGGTATCATACTTGGGGTTCTTATATTTCTATAAGCCATCATTCCTATAAGAGAAGCTGCCTCTCTTACAGATGGTCTCATTTTTGATTTTAAGTGTTTTAATTTTAGTTCTGCTGCGACTACTTTATTTTGTAAAGCTATATCTGCTGCTCCACCTGTTCCAGCTGTTATTACATAATCATTTACTTTTTCTATTTTTCTTTCTTTTTTAGAATATACTAAAGTTCCTGCTGTAGCTCTTCTATCAGCTCCAACTACAACTCCATCTTTGCAAACTATTCCAAGAACTGTTGTACCTGATTTCAAAATGTTCTTCTTTATATCGTCATCCATTTTTAATATCTCTTATAACTAAGTGAGAATTTATAATCTATTATACTATATTTGGTTTATAAATCTTACGATTTAAACAGTTTAGGGTTTTTAAGATTATGGAATTAAAACCCCTCACAAATCCGCTCGCAAGCTCGCTTTCCATTTGTGGTCTAAAAATTTATTAATTTGAAAAATCTGAGTGGTTAATATAATATTTATTGATTATCCTCACAAAAAAGGAAGAGGGGTAAATATGTAGGAATAACTTTATTTCTCAACAACTGTAACACCTTGTTCCTTCAAACATATTTAATATAAATTTCAAAGAATTTTTTATAAGTATCTTTGAATCTTTCTAAAAGAAATCTTAATAAATAATCTTCTCTGTTGCTGTCAAAATGTTCTAAGGAATTTATGTATTTGATCCTTTGGGATTTTCTTATTATTAATGGAGGGTATTTGTTTTTCATTAAAATTAAATTAATTAGCAATCTTCCGACTCTTCCGTTTCCGTCTTCAAATGGATGAATATGTTCAAATCTTCCGTGGAAAATAGATACTAATTTTATTGGATGAATAATCTCTTTATTTTTATTATACCAATTAATTAAATTGTTCATTTCTTTATGAACTTTTTCAGGAGGAGTTGTTTTTAATTTTCTTCCAATTATAACATTTGGGACTTTTTTATAACCTTGTTGTATATCTAAATCTTTTGTAAGAATTTTGTGTATTTTTATAATGTTTTCATGAGAAATTTTGAATTTATTTTTTATAATTAAATCTATAACTTTTCTTGAGTTTCTTGTTTCGTAAATCTCTCTTAAATCTTTGTTTTTTATAGAAGCATTTTCAAACATAACAATTGCTACATCTTTTAAAGTTAATGAATTGCCCTCTAAAGCATTGCTTTCATAAGTGAAATTTGCTGTGAACCTATCAAATAAATCTTTTAGACTTGTTTTTGATAATTTTTTAATTATCTTTTTATAATCAAATTTTATCTGTTCTATTTTATTAAATTCTTCTTGTGTTAGAATATGGTCTGGTTTAGATCTCTTTAATATAAAATTATAATTTTCTTGCATTTCTTTTTTGTCAAAAAATTCATTTAATTGTTTTTTGGTTTCATTCTTATATACTTTTTCAAGAGAAATTGATTTTCCATCTGGAAGTCTAACTGACTTTACAGCATATTTATATTTTTTTCCTTTGATTGTTTTTTCTTTAAAATACATAGAATTAGTTATCCCTACATATTTATAAAGCTTTCTATTTTGTGGGGATAACTTTATTTCTCAACTATTGTAACCCCAGCTTCCTTTTTGAACTTGATTATATGCTCAACAAAGGATTCTATTTTTTGTTCATGAGATACTATGATTAATTGTTTAAGGTTTAATTGTGAGAGAACATCTCGAATTTTGTCAAGTTGTTGATCACTGAATCCATCTGTTGGCTCGTCTAGAATTACAATTTCTCTGGTTTTTATTTTGCTAAGTAGAGAGTTAATTGTTTGATTAAGAGCAAGACGATATGCTAATGCAATTGCTGTTCTTTCTCCTCCGCTGAGGAAACTATAATCTAATTCAAAATCTTGTTGTTCTATAACTGGTGTGAAATCTTCATCAAGGCGAATTGTAAAAATATCTGGAACTAAAATATTAAACCATTCATTAAGAAGTTTTGAGAATTCTTCTCTTAAAGTTATTAAAATGTTTCTTTCTATAAAAGAGATATTTGAGAGAAATTTATCAGATAACCATTGTTCTAGTTCTTCAGTATTATGAAGGATTAATTTAATTTCTTGTTTGTTTTTTATTTGTTCTCCTAATTCTTTTACTTGTTGTTCTGTCATTTGAATTTCTTTTGTCATCTCTGCGGTTTTTACTTCTGTTTCTTTTTCTTTATTTTTTGCAAGATTAAATTCCTGCTCTTTATTATCATGTTCAATTTGAATTTTTGAAAACTGTTCTAAAGATTTTTTTATTGTTTCAATTTGAGATGATAGTAATAGTTCATCCTTTTGTAAAATATTTAGTTGATTTTGAATTAATGTTTGACGTTGTTTTTTATCAACAAGTTGTTCGTGCTTTACTTTTGTTAGGTTCATATTATTAATTTGTTGGACAGCATCTTGAAGTGATTTTTTTGTTTCATCGAGCTGTTTGATTATATCTTGTTTTTTTATCTCGTGTTCTTGTACTTTGTTTTTGTGCTCTGAAATTTCGTTTTCGAATTTTGTTTTTATGTTGGCTTTGTATGTTGGATTTATTTCTTGTAAACATGTTGGACAGGATTCTAAATTAAAAATGTTTTTAATGAAAATATCATTTTCATCTATTTTTGATGTGAAAGATTTTATATTTGATAATATTTCTGTGTATTTTGTGTTGATATCCTCGATGAGGGATTCGTTTTCAGTTTTTTGTTTTTCAAAATCAACAAGTAATCTTAAATCAAGAGGAATACTTTCAATTTCTTGTATTTGATTTTTTAGTTGTTCTTGTTCTATATTAAAATTTTTTAGTAAATCTGTTTTGCTATTTAGAAAGATTATTGTTTTTTCTAATTCTTGTTCATATTTTCTTTTATCTTCTAATTTTTCTTTTATAGTTTTAAGTTCAAGCTCTATTTTTCTTCTTGAATCTGATAATAATAGGAATGTTTCGTATAATTTATTTTTTTCTTGATTTAGATTTTGGATAGATAAAAGTTTTTTGTTTTTGTTTTCAATTATGTCATCTAAATCTGTGATTTGTCCTTGTTTGTTTCTAATCTCTTCTCTAAGAGAGGTTGCAAAGAGAATTGTGTTTTCTTTTATTCTTTTGTATTTGTCAATTCCAAAAATGTGTCTTAAAGTGTTTAATCTTGATTCTGGATTTTCTAGAATTATCTGTTTCATTTCCTCTTGAGGAGTATAAACTGTAAATTTATACAAAAGGTTTGTTTTCTTTTCAAATTCTTTTGGGTAGTCAAGTAAATGAAGAACTTTATTTTTTAGTTCAGTAACTGACATTTCTTTTTTTTCTGTTTCTGTTTCAATGTAAGCTTTATCTTGCGAAACTGTTTTAGCTCTTTTTAGAGATCTTTCTATTAGAATATTTTTTCCATCTATTTCTAATTGAATAATTACTCTTCCTTGTTTAGTTCCATTTCTTAATAATGAGGTTCCTTTTTGTCCTGGTTGTAATCCAAATAAAGCAAATTCAATTCCTAACAAAACTGAAGTTTTTCCTGAACCTATATCTCCAGCTAACATTGTTGAACCTTTAGGAAATTCTATTTCTTGGTATTTGTAGCTTCTTATGTTCTCTAGAGTTATTTTTTTTATTATCATACTAGACACCTCTCGGTTTCCGCGAAAACTTTTAGTTTTCGGGGCCCCAAAATTTTTAATTTTGAGACTAGTGAACTTCCCCTTATTTTTGAAAAATCTTTGATTTTCATTTTATTTTCAGAGTTCGTCTGACCTCACTATATAATCTTTCTAAATATACATTTGATTTTTCATCTTCTTGTTTTTCTAAACTTAGAGTGTGGATTAATGGGAGAATGAAATCATTGAATTTTGAAGGGTCTTTTTTAGATTGTTCTTCTACAATTTGAATTTCAACTTTTTCCATATCAGAAGATTCAATTTTAATCTCAGCTTGTTCCCCTTCTTTAGATTTTAATTTTGATGTGTTTCTTAAAAAAGCGAGAGTGTTTTTTTGTTCTAGGTATTTTTCTATTTTTTGGAAATCTATATTTGAGGGTTTTCCTCTTTCAAGTTCTCCGTGGAGTCTTAATAAAACTATTTTATCTTCGAGGTTTTTGTTTTCAAATTCTGAGATTATTTTTTCTGTTGCTGTTAATGCATCAGTTATTTGTAGATGAAATATTTCAACTTGTTTTATTGGAAGTGGGACTTTTTCAAATTTATTTAATTCTGTATCTACCATGTAAAACTGTCCGTGGTGAAGTTCTTCTAGTTCTTCAAAATTATTTGGAAATGTTGGGCCTGCATATATGAAGTTACCTTTTGGGTTGTCTATGTGAAGATGTCCTATAGCATAATAATCACATTTTGGTAGTTTATCTTCATCTACTGAATCTATTGGAAGAGTTCCTTTTGCAAATGTAAGTGTTGTATGGAGCATGAAAATTTTATATAATCCTGGAGTTTCGTTGAATTTTATTTTTTTTAATTCACTAACTTCTAATCCTGATTTTTTTCCGGGATATCCATATATTGCTACATTTTTGTGGATTATAGGGTTAAGAATTATTTCATAGTCTTCTGAATTTGGGTCTCCTTTAATTTCAGGATTGTAAACATTTTTGCAAAATCCTGCGTGTTCTAATACATCTAAAAATGTTTTTCCAGAGGCAGAGTAGTCATGAGATCCTGCGATTATGAAAACAGGTATTTTTGTTTCTTTAATTTTTTTGAAGATTGAAAATGTTTCTTTTAATATTTCTATTGGAGGATAAGCAGAATCAAATAAATCTCCAGATATTAAAATAAACTCTACACCTTCTTTTATTGATATGTCGACTGCTTTTTTGAAGCTATCTAGATTTAGTTGTTGTAATGAAGGAATTCTCCAAGCTCCAAGATGACAGTCTGCTAAATGAGCAAATTTCATGTTTAATTTAGAAAAAGTTGAGAGATATTTAAAGATAGTTGTGATAAAATGTATAGCTTTTTAAAGTGTGTTTGTGATGAATATATAGGTAAAGAGAAGTTTGTGAAGTAACAAACTTCTCTAAGAAGAACTTTGAAGGAAGCAAAATCTTGCAGTCTCGAACTGTGCAAATTTCACAAATCGAATTATTCAAAGTTCTCTAAAGATTGGAAAATTTGAAAGAATACAAAAATTCTATAGAAAAATAGGATTCTAATAAAATTACAAGAGTAATTGAGTTTTATTCTTTATTATAAAAAATGAACACAAAGAAAAATATAACCTTAAATAGAAAAATGGGAATAAATTCTCCTATGTATATTTATGCTACAGAAATGACTTCTAAATATTATACCAAATTGAATATCTGTGGAAAAAATGTATTGTCAATTATTGGTTCAGGAGATCAAATAATTGATGCTTATTTTTATGGAGCAAAAAAAGTTGTTGGGTTTGATGTTAATAAAAATGCTCTGTATTTTACAAAACTTAAAATTGAGGCAATAAAAAAATTAGATTATAAAACTTTTTTGAAGTTTTTTGGAACAGGCAAAGTTGATGCAGAAATGGACTTTGAGGTTTATTTGAAATTTAGAGATAAATTAGAAAGAGATGTGAAAGATTTTTTTGATAAATTATATAAACTGTATAAATGTGATGGGAAGAAATTGAGTTTGTCAAAAATTTTTAGACAGAGAGATGGTTATAGAGATATTAGGTTTGTTGTTGGTTATTTGAAAAATAATAAAAATTATAATAAAATTAAAAAAATACTCTCTAGGAAAAAATTGAGTTTGAAAAATGTTACTCTAAAGAATATTGTTAAGATAAAAGAAAAATTTGATTTTATAAATTTGTCGAATTCTCCTAATTATTATGTTGATAATCTTAAAATGGTAAAAAAGGTTAAATTTTTTCATAAAGAAATTTTGCTTGTTTTGTCGAAAAAATTAGAAAAGGGTGGGGTGATTTTCTTTTATAATTATGATAAAATTAGTTCTATTATGAATCAAAAAAAATCTATTGATGATATTGAGAAAAAAGGGAGTTTTAATGTTTCAAGATTTATTTTGAAAAAGGGTTTTAATAAAGGTAGAAAGGATAAAATTATTATTTTATCTAGAGATTAGTTTATTAGAGATTTTTATGAATTCTTCTACTGATAAATTTGTCCAGGGGAGTTTTTTATTGTTGTCTTTTGGGATTAAATGAAAATGTACATGAGGAATATATTGATCTGCGTTTTTTCCATTGTTTAGCAATATATGGCAAGAAGAGTATTTTTTTCTTAATTTTCCTGCAAAATCAGCAACTTTTGATATTAACTTAATTAAGAGTTCTTTAGGCATATCTTCTATAAATTCATAGTGTTTTTTAGGCACTACAAGTAAGTGTGTTTCGTTGTTGTTGTCTGGTATACTAAGGAAAGAATACACAAAAGAATCTTGAAAAATAGGTACTACAGGGTATTTTTCTTTTGGTCCTTTTATGTGATTATCATGAGAGTTTTTATGATTGCTTATGAAATCACAGAAGATACAGGCTTTCATGTTTTAGCTACTGAATGGTGATATAAAAAACTTTGTTTTTTATCCTTCAAAATTTAAATTACACATGAAAAATTTTGAGTTATAAAAAGCTTTTTATAGTGATTTCTCAATATACAATAACCTACAATGGTGGAAAAAGATCCCCCTTCCGAGAAAGATATGCAGAAGACTTTTGAAGAGGAAATAAAGAAACCATATTACAATATTTTCTATTTAGATAACTTCAAGCTTCAGTATGAAAAGTTAGATGTTTCTATAGTTATTCCTACATATAATCGATGCCCGTATAAACCTGGGACTTTGAAAGAGAATAATAATCCTCTGGTTTGGGGTATAAAGACTGCTTTAATGCAAAAACCAAACGTAAAAGAGATAATAATTGCAGATGATAATAGTCAAGATAATACAGAAGAAATTGTTAGAAAATATCAAGATTATTCTGAGAAGAATAAACTTCCTAAAATTATTTATATTAAACATAGAAAAAGAAAAGGAATAAGTGCTATACGGAATTTGGGATCTAAACAAGCAAGTGGGAGATATATTTTATTTATTGATGATGATTGTTTTGTTACACCTTATATGGCACTTGGAGCTATTTATACATTTGAGGAATTGGAAAAGAAAGGAGTGAAGATTGGAGCTGTAAATCTTCCAACATATAATAGATCAAGTGTTCCTAGTGGATATTTAGGAAAGAAGGAGATAGGAGTTTTAGATTTTGTAAAAGGGATATATAAATCAAATAAAGATTTTTTTCCTGCTGAATATTTAAATCCTGAAATGAATGGTGCTAAATTTTTGAATCCTGAATTACAGATTTTAAGTCCTTTTTCAATTCTAAACCTTAATACAACTGCACTAGTTTCTAGAAAAGCTTTTGAAGAAGTAGGAGGATTTAGGGAGAAATTATTGAGGAGAATGGAAGATAGAGAATTTGGAGCTTCACTTGTTGAGAATGGATATTCTATTTATTTTTCACCTGATCCTAAGTTTCATTGTGTTCATGGAAGTTATGGTTTGAAAACAGGGAGAATGTTTGAAGGAGAGGATTGGTTTAAGAAATTAGATAAAAGTATTTCATTGAAAAAAGCTATGGAGATTTGTGATGATCCAAAAGAAGATACAGGAGCTAGAATAGATCCTAAGGATTATATTTATGAATCAATTTTAACATTTTTCTTTTTAGCTTATGAAAGAAATAGGAGAGGAGCAATAAAATGGATTCAGAAAGTTTATGAAGAATTTGTTAGAGATGGAAAAACCGGATTATTTGGAAATGATAAAATTCCTACTCCTGGAGAGAGTGAAAGAAAAAAAATATGGTTTGATGCTATAAATGAAGGTTTAGAATTGATAAAACAAGAAGAGAGGGATAATATTAAGAATATTAATAAAACAATTAGAGAAATGCAGAAAGAGAAAAAGATGAACGACAATATAATAAATATTCTTGGAAATTTATAATGAATATTCTTATAGAAAATCCAAATTTTTATCCACTATTAGGTGGAGTTGAAACTTATATGGATAATGTTTCTCAGGAATTTATGAAAAAAGGCCATAAAGTTACAATACTTTGTAGTAATCCAGATAATAAAGAAAAAAAAGTTGAATATTATAAAAAAATCAAGATAGTTAGGTATGAAACTCCTGTTTTAAGAAAGGGATTGGTTTGGAGTTGGCCACTTGCTCATCAAAAAATAATTGGAGAAAAATTAAAAGAAATGTTGGAGAAAGAAAAATATGATCTAGTGATAACAAGAAGTGTGATTTTTATTAAACCAAATTTAAAGTTTTTTGATAAAGAAAAAATATTTTATATTCCTCCTTGTGTTATGAAAGAATTTTTTGGAAAGATGTTAAAACATATTCCTATGAAAATCTTTATGAAATATTATCTTAATTCGAAGTTGTTATCTAAAATGGAGAAAAATGGAGTTAAGAAAGTACAATATGTTCTTCCGTTGAGTAAAATGGTTAAGAATAGAATTATTAAGAGATATAAAGTTAGTGAGAAAAATGTGAAAGTTGTTAATCCTGGGATAGATTATAAAAAATTTAAGACAGTTGATTTGAAAAATAATAATGTTATTTCTGTTGGAAGGTTGAGTAGTGAAAAAAATGTTATTTCATTAATTGAGGCATTTAAATATGTAAAAAATGGGAATTTGATAATTGTAGGGGGTGGAGGAGATTATGAAAAGAAACTTAGAGATTTAACATTGATGTATAAACTTGAGAATAAAATTAAGTTTGTGGGATGGCAAAAAAATCCAGAGAAATTTTTGAAAGAATCTTCTGTTTTTGTTTTACCTTCAAAATATGAATCATTTGGGCATGTTTTTCTTGAAGCAATGGCTTCTGGAATTCCTTGTGTTGCATTTAAACCAGATGGAAAGAAAATAATTACTGCAGCTGATGAAATTATTAAAGAAGGTAAGACTGGATTTTTAGTTAAAGATGAAAAAGAAATGGCTGAGAAAATTGATTTATTATTAGGAGATGAAGAGTTGAGGAAGAAGATGGGAAAAGCAGGAAGAAAAGAAGTTGAGAAATATTCTTGGGAAAAGACAGCTAAAGAAATTTTGAAATTTGCTGAGAAATAATTATTCCTCCTGAGAAATCCGCTACCTCCCCTTTCCCCTCCCAGATTCCCGTTTCTCACCCAAAAAATTATTAATAGAAAGTAGATAAAAATATTTGGAAATTGATAAATACAAACTTTATAAGTTAACATTCTATAAAATAATTTGTTAAACTTTCCAATAGTCAAGTTTAAAATACTAGAAACCTCAAACGGTCTCTAGCTACTTCCCTCTAGAATTTGTTAAACTTTCCAATAGTCAAGTTTAAAAATGAAGAAAAATTCAATATAACATGGCAATAGGAGAAGATTTTGATATTGCATCAAGTGCATTATTTGGTTCTGAAGTAGATTTTAATTTCTTGATTTTAAGAGTATTATTTGGTATTTTGTTAATTATTATAGGTATTCTTCTAGGTAAAATAGTAAAGTATGGTTTAAAGAAATTGTCAGATAGACTTGAGCTTGAAAAGAACATTAAACAAAGTTTTATTGATTTGATATTAACAGTTATAAAATGGAGTATTTATGTAATTTTTATTAATTTAGCATTGTTCCAGGTTCCGATTCCTAGTTTTACAAATGCCATAACAAATATATTGGTTGTTATCCCAGCGTTTACAGCTTCTTTAGTTTTGATTGCAATTGGGTTTGGAATTGCTGTTTATTTAAGAGAAGTTATAGAAGATAGTGAAATAAATGGATGGAGAATTTTATCTCAGTTCTTTTTTATATTTATTTTGTATATTTTTGGAGTTTATGCTTTGAAGATTTCTTTGGTTTCACTTGATAACTTTTTTACAAATATAATAATTGTTGTTTTAACTATTATTGCAGGAATTGGAATAACTTATTATATTATTAAGAATGAAGGAAAACATCATAGAGATAAAGATTGATTGAAAATATCAATATTTATAAATAATGGATTCTTGTAAATTTAAAGCGAGAAGAGGAATGTTTGATTTTCTCTTGCTGTGGACTGCTCGTCCTTTGCAGTATCCGACTGCGCAGTTCCTCGCTGCGGAAAACAAACATGGTAGAAGTATGGGATAATTTTGTTGAAAGTATTTATTCTATTAATTTAAATGAAGTTCTTCTTAATGTTATTATTGCTGTTGCATTGATTGTTGTTGGAGTTATTTTAGGAAAGGTTGTGATGGTTTTGTTAAGGAGATTGAGTGAGAGATTAAGATTAGAGAAAATAATTAAGTATAATTTTATTGAGTTTGTTCTTGTTGTTGTTAAGTGGGCAATTTATGTAATTTTTATTAATATGGCTTTTATTCAGTTAGATATTCCTTCTATTACAAATGGGATTACTGCTGTATTATCTGTATTTCCTACTTTGGTGGCTGCTTTGTTATTAATTGTAGTTGGATTTGGGATAGCTACTTATTTAAGAGATTTAATTATTGAAACAGGAATTGAAAATGAGACTATTTTAGCTGGGATAATTTATTATTTTACAATTTACATATTTGTTTTCTTTGGGTTAAAGAGTGTTCTTGGAGGCCAAGATAGAAATTTTGTTGATATGTTAATCTTGATTGTTACTGCTTTGATAGGTATTGGATTGGTTCAGGGGCATTTGAAGGGGCGGAGGGGTTAGTTTATAATCTCCCAGACATAAAGTTTTTCAAAAAAAATATTTTTTTCTGTAAGTTTTATTTTTTTATAATTTAATTTTTTTATTAATTGATTTATTTTTTTCATTGGAGTAAAGGAAGATGTTAAGAGTAATATTTTTCCTTTTTTTTCTAGATGTGATTTAGCTTGTTTGAGAAATTTGATAATTGTTTCGTCACCTTGTTTTCCTCCTGTTGTATCTTTTTGCTTATCGTGTTCTGATTCTGGGAGATAAGGTGGATTAAAGATTATTAAATCAAATTTCTGTTTTATGTTTTTGAATAAATTAGATTTAATTGTGATGAGTTTTTTAGATTTTAGATGTTTGATTACTTCTGAATCAATGTCTGAGCAAAGAATGTTTTTTTTGGAGATTCCTGATTTTATACAAGTTTTAGCTTGAATTCCTGAACCTGAACCCATGTCAAGAACGTGGATAGAAGATAGTTGGGGTTTTGAAAATTTTGAAAGATAAAGTTTAATTTGTTCTGATAATAAAAAAGAATCTTCTGCAGGATTATACATTTTATGAAAATAAGTTAGTTAACCAGTCTGGTTTTAGAATTACTAATAATAATCCTCCTAGAGCAAGTAATAAAACAACTGCTAGAATAATTATTATAATTAGTGTTTTTTTGGATTTTTTTTGGATTTTTGGAACTGGTTGTTGAGTTTGTAATTGTTTTGGTTGGGTTAATGTTTGAGGAGGAGATGGAGGGTTTGTTGATTGAGTGGTTGGGAATTGAGTGTTAGGCATTGTAGGTGGTTGGGTTGGTGAAGTTGGAGTTATTGTTTGTAGTGATGTTTCTGTTTGATGGTTGATTGTAGGTAGAATTGATTTTGTTTGAGATTGTTGTGTTGGTTGAGATGTTATTGTAAGAGGTGTATTTGATGTTGGTTGAGTTTGTTGAGATGTTTGATTTTGTACTACTCCTGAACTAATTGCATTTGCAGAATCATTAATATCTTGTATAGGATAACCTGCATCTAAAAAAGATTGTTTTGCTTTTTCTAAATCTTCTCCTCTTTCTAAAGAATGTTGTAAACCTGACATAATATCTTGTCTTTGCATATAATTAATAGTAAATAGATGTTTATAAAATTAATGAAGAATGCTACAACCACTCTGACTCGATAGCCTCCTTGGTCGGCTATCTTGTTTTAGGAATTTATTAATGAAAAGAAAATTTAATAATATTAATTTTTTGTAAAGAAATATGAAGGCTAATAGATTAAAAACTTGTTAGAGTTTCAGAACTTGATTGTCTTGCATTAAATGTACGCTTTCTCCAAATTTGTAACCTAATTCTTTTGCTAAATCTACCATTCCTGTTTCTTGTTTAATATCTCCATGAGCTGGAATTATATTTTTTGGTCGAACAAGTTGAACAAAGTCTCTGAGATCTTCACGTGAAGCGTGTCCTGAAACATGAACATTATCAAATATTCTAACTCTTTTGTTTCTTAATTTTGTTTCAAGAATATGTCTGTTATTAATATTAATTTCAGTTGGAATAGTTTTTGAAGAAAATACAATTAAATCGCTTGGTGCTAAATCTATAGGCATTTCATTTGAAGCTATTCTATCGAGCATTGATCCTGGTTCACCTTGATGGCCTGTGCAAACTACAAGATATTGAGATTTATTTTTATTTACTTGCTTAAGTGCTGATTTGACTTGATTTTTGTAACTTGTTAATTGAATATCTTTTTTAAAATTGCAAAGACCTGTATCAATTGCTGCTGAAACATATTTATTTAAACTTCTTCCAACAAAAACTATTTTTCTATTTAATTTTTTTCCGAAATCTACAATGCTTTGTAATCTTGCTATATGAGATGAGAAAGTTGTTACAAAAATTCCTGCTTTTTTTGTGTAAGTTGTTAATAAAACTTCTTCTAATAATGATCTTGCAACTTTTTCACTTGGTGTTTTACCGTCGGAGTTTGAATATAAAGAATCAACAATTAAAACCTTCACACCTTTTTTTGCTATTTCATTTAATTTTTTGTAGTTAGGTTTTTCTCCTAAGATAGGGTTGTTATCAAATTTAAAATCATTAGCATATAAAACAATTCCTTCGTCAGTATGAACTGCTATCATTACTGTTTGTGGTGTTGAGTGTGTCATGTTTATGAAATCAACTTTGTATTTCTTTTTTAATCCTTGAATGAAAAATGTTGAGTTGGGTTTTATTGCTTCTAGTTTGTTAGGGATTTTCTTTTTTTCATCTTCTAATAATCTTTTTAGGACTGCTATAGTAAAAGGTGTTCCGTAAACAGAACAATTGTATCTTCCACCAACATAGGGGATTGCACCTACATGATCTAGATGAGCATGTCCAATTAAAATTGCTCTTACTTTTTTTCTTAATCCTAATTTATCTAGAACTGTATCGTCTGCAATTGCTCCTGCTGCTCTTAATTTTTTTTCATTTAATCCTTTTTCTTCAGAAATTCCGTCACCAGAAGGAATGTTTTCTTTATCTTGTAATGCAATAACAGCAGGAAGATAAAATCCACAATCTAAAATAATAACATCGTCTTTTAATTCAATTGCTGTCATATTTTTTCCTACTTCACTATATCCACCTAATGTATGTATTTTCATTCTACTTTCTTCTCTTTTGTGATTCTATAAAAATTTTATGGTTTTTATACTTTTAGTTAAGTTTTTAATTATGAGTTTCCTAAAAATTTTATGAAAAAAAAGGTTTTTATTATTGGGATTATAGTTGTGTTAATTATAATTTTAATTGGGGTTGTAGGATATAAAAATGGGGCAGGGAATGGGAGTGATGAAAATATTTGTGTTAAGCAACAAACATCTTGTTGTTCTTGTGATGCTGGAGGAACAGAAGAGTGTATGACAAAACAAAAAGCTGAAGTTGAGCAAGAGAGATTGGCTAATGATTGTCCTGGTGCTGAAGAATTAATATGTGCCCAGGTTTATAGGTGTAATGATAAACAGTGTGTAAATAAAGATGGGAAATGTGTTTTGGAATAAAAGTTTGTTTATTTTCATCATAGTAATTTTAAGTTTATTTATTGTAACATCTTTAGATGAAGATAAGATAACAAAAAAAGTAATTGATGAGATAGAGGAAGAAGGAAGTGCTGAAGTTATTGTTAAATTAATTGATGAAGAGATTGTTGTGATGGAGGTTTCTGAAGTTGGGTTAGATTATTTGAAAGATAATCCTTATGTAGAGAAAGTTGAATTTGATTTTCCTATTAGTGCTTTTTTAGAAGATACAGTTGGAATTTTGAATGCAACTAAAACTTATAGTTTAGATGTTGAGGGTTTGAATTTAACAGGAAGTTATCAAAGTGTTTGTGTTTTAGATTCTGGAGTAAATTATAGTCATGCTGATTTTGGAGGTTGTATTGGAGCTGGTTGTGGTGTTGTTGATGGATATGATTTTGTTAATGACGACGGAGATCCTATGGATGATTTTGGACATGGAACACATGTTGCTGGAATTGTTGGGGCTAATGGAAGTATAAATGGAATTGCTTATCAAGCTAATATAATTGCTATGAAAGTATTAGATGAAAGTGGGGATGGAGTTACTTCTAGTTTAATTTCAGCAATTAATTGGTGTGTTGCAAATAAAAGTGTTTATAATATTTCTGTTATAACAATGAGTTTGGGAACTTCAACTTTATATGAAGAATTTTGTGATGCTTCTTTTAGTTCATTAGGAAGTTCAATAAATGCTGCATACGCTGCTAATATTTCTATAATTGCTGCAACAGGAAATGTTGGGAATTATACTGCTGTTGCTTCTCCTGCTTGTATTCAAAATGTTACTGCTGTTACTTCCTCAACAAAAACAGATGGGCTTTCTAGTTTTTCAAATAGAAATAAATTAGTTGATTTAATTGCTCCTGGAACTTTCATAAATTCTACAAAAATGAGTGGGGGTTATTTAGTTGATTCAGGAACTTCTATGGCTGCTCCGCATGTTGCTGGTGCTTTTGCTTTAATATATCAATTATTAAATTTAACTTCACAAATTCAGACACCTAAACAAGTTGAAGCAAAATTTAATCAGACAGGTGCTTCGATTTATGATTCTAGTTCTGATTTGAATTTTTCTAGAATAAATATTTATGGAGTTGTATTAGAGTATGATAATGTAAATCCTAATGTTACTTTAATTTCTCCTTCTAATAACAGTTTGAATGTTTCTGAAAACCAGACTTTTAATTGTAATGTTAGTGATTGGCAGCTGTCTAATGTAACTTTTTATTTGTATAATTCAAGTGATGATTTAATTAACCAGAGTGTTTTTAATGTTTCAGGAGAAAATAATCAGACAAATATTACAGTCAATAATTTAGAGACAGGGACATATTATTGGAATTGTTATGGGAGGGATTTGAAAAATAATTTTGGGTTTGCAAGTTCTAATTTTTCTTTGATTATTTCAAGTGTTATTGAAAGTTTGAGTTCTCCGACGAATAATAATTATACAAATATTGCCTCTAATAATTTTAATTGTACATCAAGAAGTTTTGTTGGTTATTCAATGAGTAATGTTAGTTTTTATTTGTATAATTCAACTGAATTAATTTACAATGAAACAAAGAATGTTAGTGGTTTTAATAATGTTTCAAGTTTTAATTATAGTTTTGGATATGAAGATGAATATAATTGGAATTGTTTAGGAGTGAATAATATTTCTGAATCAGATTTTGATAGTAATTTTAGTGTTGTTTATGATTTGAGTGTTCCTGTTGTTAGTCTGAGTTCTCCTAATGATGGAAGTACATATACTTCAAGTTCCCAATCTATTAGTTTTGATTATAATGCAACTGATGATTTGAATATGACTTGTAAGTTGTTTATAGATGGAGTTGTTGCAAATTCAAGTAATGTTTTGAATGAAAGTGATTCAAGTTTTGTTAATTCTTATATTCCTGGGACTTATACATGGAGTGTTAATTGTTCAGATTTAGCAATGAATCAAGGAAATACTTCAAGTAGAAGTTTTATTGTTTATACTCCATCATCTAGTAGTTCTGGAGGTGGAAGTTCTAGTGGAGGATCTTCAGGGGGTGGGGGAGTTATAAGTTATGATACTTATCAGATTAATGAAGATAGAAGTTTTTCAGGAAATTTGAAAGTTAGTGATAGAGTTAATTTTAATATTATTAATGAGGAACATATAATTAGAGTTGCTAAAGTTGGGGAAGATGAAATTGTTGTTGTTATATCAAGTAGTGTTCTAACTGTTAGTGTTAAGGTTGGAGAGAGTAAAAAAATTGATTTAGATTTAGATGGATATTTTGATTTGATTATTAAGTTAAATAGTATTTTTGAAAAAAGAGCAAATGTGAAAATTAGTTTAGTTAAAATTCCTACAATAGAAGATGAATCTGATGAAAATGTTGAAGATACAAATTTGACAGGAGAGAGTGATATTACAGGAGCAATAGCAGGAGATAAGAGTGATAAAAGTTATATATACTTGTTACTTGAATTAGTTGTAATATTAATGGTGGTATTTTTGGGTTATCAGTTGGTGGGAAGGTGGTTTGGTGGAAGAGGTAAGAAGAGTGAGAAAAAGAAATAACAACGGAAATCTATGATTTCCGAGCATTCAAACGCTCAGACTGTGCCTGCGCACAGAATGGGTTGAACGCATTTGAATATGGAAAAAAAATTAAGGCCAAGTTTGAGAGAGAATAAACGCTATCTTTTAGTGAAAGGAAGTAAGAAAGATATAGAGGAAGCTATTTTAGATTATATAGGGATATTAGGATTTGGACAGTGTGGAATTACATGGATAAAGAGTAATATTGTAGGTGTAAATAGAAATATGGTTGATAAAGTTAGGGCTTCGATGGCTGTTTCTAGTAATAATTTAGGGGTTGAGAATGTTTCTGGAACTCTTAAGGGGTTGGGGAAGAAGTAGATAAAAAGCTTTATATTGAAAGACACCAAGTCCTCGCTGACCAAAGGTCCGCGGGAACTTCAACTCGACAGAAATTGAAAATTTCTGTCCTTCGAACTTTAAAAAGTTCAAAGTAAAGAGATTGAAGTTTTTCTTTCTAACTTCCTTTAAATTTGTTAAATATTTCTAAACGAAATATTTAAATACACTCAAAAATTCAAATATTTGTATTAAGCGAAAGAAAAAGAAAAACATATTATTCGCTTCTTTTAAAAAATGGAAAAAAAGATAAAAATTAGGAGAACTATCTAATGGAAATTATGAAAATTGGAAATTTTCAAACCTCCATTTTAGGAGGTAGAGATTAAAATGGAAATGCCAATGGAAATGCAGAATCAAGTAATGGGTTATGATAGAACTGCAACTATGTTTTCGCCTGATGGACATCTTTTACAAGTAGAATATGCTGAAAAAACAGTGAGATTAGGTAGTTCAAGTATAGGCTTTGTATGTAAAGATGGAGTTGTTATAGTTGCTGATAAAAGAATAAAAGATAGGTTGATTACTGCTGAATCTACCCATAAAGTTAATGAAGTTGATGATCACATGATTATGGCTACTGCTGGAATATTAAGTGATTCTAGAGTTTTAATTGAAAAAGCACAGTTAATTGCTCAGCAAAATAGAATTACATATGATGGGCCTGTAGATGTTGAGACTGTGATAAAAGAAATTGCTAATATGAAACAAGCATTTACACAATATGGTGGAGCAAGACCTTTTGGAGCTTCTGTTATGATAGCTGGATTAAGTGGAATTCATCCAAAGTTATTTGTTTCAGATATAACAGGAAATTATTTTTCTTACCATACAACAGCTATTGGAGAAAATGATGAGAAAATTAAAGAAATGTTAAGAAAGGATTATAAAGAAGATATGGTGATTGATGATGCAATTAAATTAGGATTAAAAATCTTTAAGAGTATTCAGGGTAAAAATTTTGATATGGACAGGTTTGATGTTGCTTATGTTAACCTGGAAGAAAAAAAGTTAAAAAGATTACTTGGGGATTTGTTGAAGAAATATAAATAATGACAGATGTAGAAGCTAGAATTAATATTAAAGGAAAGAGATTTGAAATTCTTGTTGATTCAGATATGGCTCAAAAGATGAAGAAAGGAGAAGGAGTTAATATTTCAGAAGTATTACAGTTAGATGGAATTTTTACTGATGTTAAGAAAGGTGAGAGGGCTTCTCAAGAGGATATGAAAAAATCTTTAGGAACAGAGGATATTAATGAGGCTGCTAAAAAAATAATTATGCAAGGAGATATTCAGATTCCATCTGATGATAGAAGAAAAGAGCAAGGAGAAAAAGTTAAACAAGTTATTGATTTTTTAGCTAGGAATGCTGTTGACCCTGCAACTGATAGGCCTCATACTCCTGAAAGAGTTGAACAGGCTTTGAAAGAAGCTGGAGTTAATATTCAGAACAAACCAATTGATGAACAGATTGGAGATATTGTTAAAAAGCTTAGGCCAGTTCTTCCATTAAAAATGGAAACTAAGAAAATTAAATTAACAATTCCTGCACAATATACTGGAAATGTTTTTGGATTAATCGGAGCATACAAAGAAAAAGAAGAGTGGAAAGATGATGGTTCTTTAATTGCTACTGTTAATGTTCCTATAGGAATGCAAATGGATTTTTATGATAAAATTAATTCAATGACTCATGGTTCAGTTGTTAGTGAGGAGGTTCAAGATGGGTGATATTATTACTGAGTTTTGTCCAGGATTTGGATCAGCAGTGAGAGCAATTTATGAAGGACCAAGAACTGTAGAACCATTTGAAGGAGAACCTGTTAGAAGAATTACTATGTTATTTCCTTATACAGTTACTGATGAAAGTGGAAATACTAAAATTCGTGCTATGAGAGAATTTGTTTCTACACAAGCATTAATTGGAGGAGATTCAATTCCTGAAAGAGGAAGTTTAAGTAATGTTACTGTTCACTTTCCAGAAGGAAGTGATGCATACCGAAAGCTTCAAAAAGCTGGTTTAGTTAAAAAATCAAAGGATGTTGGATAAAAATGGATCAAGAAGAAAAAACAGTAAAGAAGAAAAGGGAAATAGTTGTTCCTGGAGAAATAATTGTATCTGGAGATGAGTTTTTGCCTGGAGATGGAACAGAAAGAGATGGGAAAGATATTGTTTCTAAAAGATATGGATTGTCTGATGAGTCTGGAAGATTAGTTAAGATAATTCCTTTAAGTGGTGTCTTTACTGCGAGAAGAGGAAATGTTATAATTGGAAGAGTTAGTGATTTGACATTTAATGGATGGTTAGTAGACTTAGGAGTTGCTTCAAATGGATTTTTACCTTTAGCAGAATGTCCTAGATATATTAATCAAAATGATATGGCTGAACATTTTTCAATTGATGATTTAATGGTTGCTAAAATTTCAGGAGTAAAAGGAAGAGGAATTGATTTAACAATTAAAGGAAGAGGATTAGGAAAAGTTGAAAAGGGAATTATAATTAATGTAAATTCAAATAAAGTTCCAAGAATAATTGGGAAAGAAGGAAGTATGATAAGTTTGATTAAAGAAAAGTCTGGATGTGATATTACTGTTGGGCAGAATGGTTTGATTTGGATTAAGGGAAATAAAATTGAAGATGAAATATTGGCTAAGAATGCTATTGGTTATATTGAGGAAAAACCTTTTATAGAGGGATTGACAGACAAGATGGAAGGTTGGTTTAAGGAGGAGAAGAAGTAAGATGGTAAAAATGTTTGAAGGGGGACATAGAATTGACTTAACAAGGTTAGCTATAAGAATGCAACATCCAGATGATTTTGATATAGTTGAGAGAGAAAGAAGAATATTAGAAGAATTAGAAGCTGAAGAAGAAGCAAAAACAAAAAGGATAGATTGTGGATCTACCTCTGCAGAGAATCTGCTAGTTGAAATGAGACAACTACAAATTGGGGAAGGTGTTATAGTCGAAGGTTTTGACTATGCACAAGGTATTCCTAGACAAGAGGCTATAATAGGATTAAGACAATATGAGCAGAAACTGGTTCAAGGTTTATTGTCTTTAGAAACCGATCATTTTGATAGAGTTTACCAAAGACAAGCAGATGAAAAAAGTTTAAAATTTTCAATAAGGAGAGTTAGATAAAATGGCAGAGAAATCAAAATATACAAAAAGACCAGATGGAAGAAAGTTTGAAGAGCTTAGAAAGATGACTGCGAAAGTTGGAGTTGTTAAGGAAGCTGATGGAAGTGCTATGTTTAGTTTTGGAGAGGGGAAGGAAGCAACAACTGCTTTTGCTGCTGTTTATGGGCCTCGAACATTACATCCTCAACATATGCAAAATCCAAGGACAGGAATATTAAGAGTTAATTATGATATGTTAAGTTTTTCTGTAAATGAAAGAGCTAGACCTGGACCTAATAAAAGATCTAAGGAAATTTCAGAAGTAAGTAAGTGGGCGTTAGGAAATGTTTTGGAATTGAAAGATTTTCCAAATACTGTTATTGATGTTTTTATTTCAATTACTCAGGCAAATGCTTCTACAAGATGTGCTGGAATTAATGCAGCTTCAATGGCTTTGGCTCATGCTGGAGTTCCAATGAAAGAATTAGTTGGTTCAGTAAGTATTGGAAAAATGGATAGAACTTTAGTTGTTGATGTTAATAAAAAAGAAGAAGATTATGAAGAAGGAGAAGGTCCAACAGATATTGCTATGGCTTTTACATCTAGAGGACAAAATGTTAGTTTGATGCAGTTAGATGGAAAGATTAGACCTAAAGAATTAAAAGAAGCTGTTGAAATGGGACAAAAAGCTGCGATGGAAATTATTAAAGTTCAGACTAAAGCATTGAAAGATGTTAGGGGGGATGTAAAAAAATGAAAGCTAGAGCAATTCCTTTTTGTAGTCTAGGAATGGAAACACTTGGTCCTTACATTAATCCAGATGGAAGTCGGCAGGAAATTAGTAGGTTTAGATGTGATGATTATTTGGAACAATTAAGGTTAAGACGAGAATTGAAAGAATGGGAAATTAAACTTAGAGGTGGAGAAAAATGAGTAAAGAAATATCAAATGTATCAAAACAAAGTATAAAGAAATATCTAGATGCAGGAGTTAGATTTGATGGAAGAAAACTAGATGAATATAGAGATATATCTGTTGAGTTTGGAGTAAGTGAAAATGCAGAGAGTTCTGTTAAAGTAAAGATGGGGGAGACTGAAGTTATTGCTGGTATTAAGATGGATGTTGGAGAACCTTATGCTGATAGTCAAAATAAAGGAAACTTAATTACAACTTTGGAATTGTTGCCAATGAGTTCTGGAAGACATGAATCAGGACCTCCAAAAATAGAAGCAATTGAAATGGGAAGAGTTATTGATAGAGGATTAAGAGAAAGTGGATTTATTGATTTTGAAAAGTTATGTATTAAAGAAGGAGAAAAAGTTTGGAATGTTTATGTAGATATTTTCTCATTTAATGACGCTGGGGGGATGTTGGATGCTGCTTTTTTAGCTGCTGTTATTGCTATGAAAACTGCAAAACTTCCAAGGTATGATGAGAAAGAAGAAGTTGTTAAATTTGGTGAATTGACAGATACAAATTTTCCTGTGACTGATTTAACTCCTGTAACAATAACTGGTTATAAAGTTGGGGGTCATATAATTATTGATCCAACTGTTGAAGAAGAAGAGATGAGTGAGGCTAGATTAAGTTTTGGATTAGCTGAAGTTGAAAAGGAGATTATGATAAGTTCTTGTCAAAAAGGGAAAGATACAATTTTAACAAGTGAAGAAGTTGGAAAGATAATTGACTTAAGTGAAAACAAATATAAAGAGTTGTTTGGTGTTATTGATAAAGCAATTAAAGGAATTGATAAAAAATGACAACAGAAATTTTTACAAAATATGAGACAGCAAGAATATTAGGAGCAAGAGCTTTGCAATTAGCTATGGATGCACCATTACTTGTTAAGATTAAACCAGAAGAATTAGAACATATAAAATATGATCCTTTGAAAATTGCTGAAATAGAATTTACTTCTGGAGTTTTACCTATAACTGTTAAAAGACCAATGCCTCAAAAAGTTGAGAAAAAATTGAAGAAGGAAGTTGTTAAAGAGAAAAATATTGAAAATGGGGAAGATGATAAAAAAGTTGAAGATATGGAAAAGAAAGAAGAAGATAAGATAAAAGATGAGGGAGAGATTATGGAATTGGCTAAGCCTGAAGATGAAATTGAAGAAGAGGATGATGGGGATGGGGGAGAGGAATAGTTATAAAATTTTAAAAAGATAGTTAGTTAAGATAATATATGAAAAAGAGAATCATAACAGTTATTTTGTTGTTGGTGTTTATTGTTGTTTTAGTTTATGGTTTGAATTATTTTAGTATTTTTGTTAATCAAATTACAGGTAAAGTTGTTGAAGAAAATTTAGAGTTTGATTCTGGAAATTTATTAGTTTATTTGGGGATTGGTTTGATTGTTATTATTGGTTATTTTGTTGTTAGAAAAATGAGGAGCCATAGATAGTTTAAGATAGGATTCCCCACCACCCCGACTCAAAATCAGACTTTGTCACGATTTTTTGTTTGAAGAAATTATTAATTTGAAGAATATTTATGACAATAATGAGGTTTATGGATTAAATATATAGCGAATAAAATGAGTTACTAATACATGGGGGTTATATATAAAAAGTCTTGATTCTAAATTTATTTATGAAAATTAAAGAGGTAAAAGCTGAAATAAGTTATAATTCTAGGAAAGAGAAAACTGTGAGTGTTTATGTTGAGACAGATAAAGGGAAGTTTATGGGAAGTGCTCCTTCTGGGAAGTCAACAGGAAAATATGCTACATTAATTTATGTTGGAAGTGTTGAGAAAGTTGTTAAATTGATAAACAAATTAAGTTCAAAGATTATTGAATTAGAAATTGATAGGTTTGATGATTTAAAAAAAGTTGAGAAAATAATAAGTAAAAAAAATGTTGGAGCAAATGGGATGTTTGCTTTGGAATCTGCTTTGTTAAAGGCCCTAGCTGCTGATAAAAATAAAGAAGTTTGGGAGTTGATTAATCCTAGAGCTAGAAAGTTTCCTTTTCCTGTTGGAAATGTTATTGGGGGGGGTTTACATACAAAAGGTAAGAAGCCTGATTTCCAGGAGTTTTTGATTATTCCTGAGAGTGAGAATTTTTTTGAGAATGTTATGTTGATGAATAAATCTCATGAGATTATTGGAAAGAAATTAGGATTAATGAAAGTTCGAGGGAACTTGAATGACGAGGGAGCGTGGGGTTGTAGTTTAAGTGATGAAGAGTGTTTGAAATTTTTAAATGATGTAAGAAAAGAATTGATGAGTCAAGTTGGACATCAAATTGATATTGGAATAGATGTTGCTGCTTCTGGTTTTTATACTGGTTACTTATATAATTATAAAAATCCTGTGAAGAGATTAAGCAAACTAAAACAATTAGAATTTTTATCTAAGATAATTAGTGATTATGATGTTTATTATGTTGAAGATGGTTTTGATGAAAAAGATTTTGATGATTTTAGTTTGTTGATGAATAAAGTTAAGAATAGATTAATTGTTGGAGATGATTTGACTGTTTCTAATATTGAGAAATTGAAAAAAGCTATTAAAGAAAAATCTGTAAATAGTTTGATTGTTAAACCAAATCAAAATGGTAGTTTGATTGAGATTAGAGATTTGATTTTGTTAGCTAAGAAAAATAAGATTAAGACTGTTTTTTCTCATAGAAGTGGAGAAACAAATGATAATATAATTGCTGATTTAGCTTTTGGTTTTCAAACTGATTTTGTTAAGTTTGGAGTTAAGGGAAAGGAGAGGGAGGTTAAGTTGAATAGGATGATTGAGATAGAGAAGATATTTCAATAATATTTAAATTCAAGACACCTCAAACGGTTTCTTGTACTTCCCTCTATAATTTATTAAATTTCAATAATATTTAAATAGTATAAATTCTAAATATTCATATGATAAAAAAGGTGATTGTTGTAAGTTTTGTTTTACTATTAAGTTTGAGTATGGTTTCTGCTGGGTTTTTTGATGATATATGGAGTTGGATTAAAGGAGGAGATGATGATTTGATGTTGAGTCCTGGAGTAAGTTTTTCAAAAACATTTTACAGGCCTGTTGATGTAGGAGGATGGGTTCATCCGTATAATATTCCTGGAGTTGTTGATGGAAGATATAATTGTCAGATTAAAGTGGCAAGGTGGGGAAATGGTAGATACACTGGACATAGTTCTGGAGTTGCAGAAGATTTAACAGTGTGGTTTGGAGATATACAAAGAGTTATAAGAGATCCTGATCCTTATAATACTCATAGTCATGGGTATGGAAGTTGTGAATGTCCTGGAATTGGAGGGTGTGATTTTAAAGTTGAGACTTTAAATTTTAATGATATTCAATTAAGTGGTTTAGAACAAATATGGTATTATAGTCCTGATTCAATGTGTGTTAAAAAAGTTGAAATTAATTGTTATGCAATTTGTCAACCAGCAACTTGTGAGAGTTTAGGAAAAATTTGTGGGAGTCATTTAGATGGATGTGGTGGAACTTTGAATTGTGGAGCAGAAAGTTTATCTTGTTCTGAAAGTTATGGAACATGTTCTGTTACAGGAATTAAAACATGTTCTAATGGAGCTTATGGAAGTTGTGTAACAATAGATTCAAGAACATCTACTTGTAGTGGGAAAGTGTGTGGAGATGATGGGTGTGGAGGAAGTTGTAGTCCTGGATGTGGAAGTGATGAGACATGTAATTCAGGTGGACAGTGTGAACCAACAATAGAACCTTGTGTTGATTCAGATGTTACAAACACATTTGCTGATGGTGTTAATTTTGGTTTGAAAGGAACAATAACAGGACCTTTAGCTTCTAATCCTACATCTTCAAGAGAAGATGAGTGTGGAGATAATGATTTAAGAGAATTATTTTGTAATACAAATGGACAAGGAGAACCAATGATATATGATTGTAGAGAAGATGATAAAATATGTGATGATGGTGCTTGTATTGATTTCACAGAAGTAAGTGGGTGTGATGGATTAGATGATGGAGAAAAATTAAAGATTATGGGTTTAGAAGCAAGTGATGAAACTATTATAAAAACAGAAGGAAATAATGTAGTTGTTGGAGATTTTGTTGTTATTCCAAATTATGTTTTAGAAGTTGTTAATATTGATGACAATGAAGGATATGTAGGTGATTTAATTAGATTTAATGATGCTATGGATGAAACTATAGTTTATGAAGGTGTTGTAGAATCAGATGGAAGAGCAAGATTAGTTTTAGATGGAAATATTAATATTATAAATTATGGTGGAGATGTTTTGAGTTTTGATTTTCCTCAGACAACAGGAAATCAGAGAATGACATTTGATTGTGTTTTGAATCAGTATTGTTTACCTAATAATGAAGATGTAGAATTTTTAATGGAGTTAAGTGTTAATGAATTGGATAGTGAAGATATTATAACGGGTGGGGATGTTTTGACTGTTTTAAATATTGATTCAAATTTATTAGTAAGTTTTTCAATTGGAGGAGGGACTTCAATTGGAATACCTGAGGATGCTGCAATTATATATAATAATTATGTAATTTATCTTAAAGAGGTTACTATTGATAGTGCTGGAAATAGTGCTTTATTTGTTATCTCAAGTTTTGTTGAAGATGAATGTGATGCAACAGATGAAAATGTTTTGTTAGATGTTTCTTGTGTTGGAATTAGACCTACAATATTGCCTGTAAGTTGTCCTAGTGGTTGTAGTGATGGAGATTGTCTTGATTGTTCTCCAACAATTGATTGTAGTACTGTTCAGTGTGGAGGGGATGGGTGTGGAAATAGTTGTGGAACTTGTGCAGATGGAGAGACTTGTGTTATAGATACTTGTTCATCAGATTGTGTTGATGCTGATGGAGATGGTTTTAATGTTGCTGTTAATTCTGGAGCAACTTGTTTAGGAGATGTAGATTGTAATGATGCAGATGAAACAATAAATCCTGGAGTTGTTGAAGATAATACAATGTGTGAAGGAACAGATAATGATTGTGATGGAACAATTGATGAAGGTTGTATATGTAATGATTTAGATACAAGAAATTGTGGGCCTACAACAGATGATGGTGATTGTGCTTTTGGAACTCAGACATGTAGTGGGGGAATTTGGGAAGATTGTTTAGGAGAAGTTTTACCTGCAGAAGAAAGTTGTGATAATCTAGATAATGATTGTGATGGAACAATTGATGATGGAGTAATAAGAGGGTGTACTGTTATTGATGTGCTTCAAAGTCCAACACATTGTTATGAAGGTATTGAAACTTGTGGTGTTGGAGTATGGGGAGTTTGTAGTACTGCTGTAACTGAAACTTGTAATGGTAAAGATGATGATTGTAATGGTTTAGTTGATGATGGTTTAGCAGATTGTGGAAGTTTATGTGATGGTTGTGTATATAATAATGGATGTTATTCTTATGAGTTTAGATTAAATTTCAATAGTGTTGACCAGTATTGTGATTTAGATGGACAGTGGAAAAATCAAGTTGCTGATTGTGGAAGTTGTACTAATGATTTTGAATGTATGAATGATGATTGTACAGAAGGAAGTTGTACAACTCCTGAACATTGGTTGTGTAGTATTTCTGGAGCAATAGCTAGAGTTTTTGGAATTGATTGTAGTACTAATGTTTGTTGATTTACAGAAGATTTAAAAACTAATAATTTCTAGAGAATATAACTTAGGCAGGTGCGGTCGTCTATTTATAGGCTAGTAGCATTAACTCCTGCAACTTTATTATATGGTAACAAAGAAAAAAACTGAAGAAGAAGAAACTGTTGAAGCTAATGTGGATTCTGATGAGAAAGTTGTGGAGAAAAAAGAAAAGGAAACTAAAGAAAAGAAAGATGCAAATACATTAGTACCTCTAGATGATTATGTTAAGGCTGGAATTTATATTGGGACTAAAGTTATAACTCCTCATATGAGAAAATATGTTTATCGAAGAAGAAATGATGGAATTGCAATTTTGAATACTAATTTAATTGATGAAAAATTAAAAGAAGCTATTGATTTTATTTCAAAATATAATCCTGATGAGTTTGTTGTTGTTTGTAAAAGGGAGGCTGGTTGGAGAGCTGTTAAATTGTTTTCTGAATTAACAGGAGTTAGAGTTTTTACAAAAAAATATCCTGCTGGGATTTTAACAAATACTGATTTGCCTGATTTTTTTGAAACTGGAATGGTTATGATTTGTGATCCTTGGATTGATAAAAATGCTTTGAATGATGGTAATAAAGTTAAAAGTAAGATTTCTGGTTTGTGTGATACTAATAATTTAACAAATGGGATAGATGTTATTGTTCCTTGTAATAATAAAAGTAATAAATCTTTAGGATTAATTTTTTATATTTTAACTAGAGAATATGTTAAAGCGAAAAAGATTGATGTTAAAGTTCCTGATATGGAAGAATTTATTGGAGAGAAATTAGAAGAGCTTCCTATGAAGAAAGAGAAACATAAAGAAGATAGTTTAGATAAAGATAAGGAAAAGATTAACAAGTTATTGGAGGCTGCGGGGGAGGAGGCGGAGTATGGTGTTTA
>JAHIVP010000028.1 GCA_018816335.1 Nanobdellota archaeon
AACTTTATTGAAAGATGAACTTTATTGAAAGATGAACTTTATTGAAAGATGAACTTTATTGAAAGATGAACTTTATTGAAAGATGAACTTTATTGAAAGATGAACTTTATTGAAAGATGAACTTTATTGAAAGGAGGTGATAAAAATGGCATTTACAACAGTTGAGATATTTGCGCTTATAATCGCGATTGTATCAGCAATAAAGATATTAGTAATAATTTGGAATCCTGGAAAATGGATAGATGGGGTTAAGAAATTGTATGTAAATCCTGTGGTGACTAGTGTTGTATCATTGATTTTAGCAGGAGTTGTGTTGTACTATTTACTAGCTGAAGTTACTATTGTTCAAATATTTGCTGTTCTTTTGTTTGTTGCTTTGCTTGCAGGGTCTTCATTAGCTGTTTACTCAAATGAGTTTTTTGGATTAGCTAGTAAGATGATGAAAGGTGATGTACTTAAGAGAGCTTGGTTGCCAATATTAATTTGGGTTGGTTTGATTGTTTGGGTATTGAAAGTTTTATTGTTTTAGATTTTAAAACGGTGAGGAATACTTAAATTTGTCCAGACTGCGTCATAGCCAAATTTTTAGAGGAAATTATTAATTGAAAGAATGAATTGTGACCTTTTTAGGGGTTCAAACGGAATGGAACCCAATCAGTTGATACCGGATTATCCTCTTAGGATTAATAATTATAACAACCAGAAATATTTAAATGTTTCTATGAGTTCATATTATTGCTGTGCTGGGATGGCGGAATGGTCAACGCGATCCATTGATACCGGATTGCCCTCTGGGCCTGTGGGTTCAATTCCCACTCCCGGCGCAGTATTTTAAGTAAGATTTAAATTTGTGAATATATAATTAAATTTGACTTAAGCTTAGTGTGCTCCCACCAGACATGTCCTCCCAAAATTCCAGTATAAAATAGGTTGCTTCGCAACAATATTATAATTTGTCCAGACTTTGTCAAGGCCAAATTTTTAGAGAAAATTATTAATTGAGAGAATGAATTAGGTTATTAATTTATTTATCTCATGGAAAAACTTTGGCAATACGATTTTCGAGTTATAATCTCTAACACAATGTTTATATATCAAAAATAGTTCTAGAATTTATCCCCTTATCGCTTAACGGTAGAGCGTGCGGCTGTAGATAAATCTAGGGTGGATTTTCCATTTCAGGAAACAAGATGAAGCCTGATTAGCCCAACCCGCAATACCCCAGTTCGACTCTGGGTGAGGGGATTTCTGTTCACCACCAGCGAGAAAGTCCGCAGCAAGGCGAGGAACTTCGCAGCAAGAGTGAATCAGAAAGAGGACAGCTTTGAATCTGATTCAGGAATGAAAGATTCCTGGAACTTCAACTCTGAAGGGATTGAAGTCTTTGTCAAAGTTCTTCGCTAGGAAGATTTGTTAATAGAAAATAATTAAAAGATAGGTTGTGAGTTATTAAATATGATTTAAATTATATGGGGGTGGTGGAGCTGGGATTTTTATATTTCTGAGAAGAACAATAACATTTATAAAAAATAAAAACAATTAATTATATGAAAGAAGATAAATTCAATGAAACTATTGAAAAACGTTATACTCCAATGACAAATTTCTTAGCGAACATTTTTCTTCCTATTGTTATAATTATAACCATAATTGCATTTTGGATAGTAATGAATGATTCACCTATTTATGAAAAATTATTGTTTACATTAATTATGATTGTATTTGGAGTAATTGCTTATTTTTGGACAAAAAAATGGCATAAACCAATTATGAAGGGTTCTTTGAAAAAGATGGGTTATGCTGAGAAATAATAAATTATATAAAGTGAAGTTAATTTTATTATTATAATAAAAAAGAGGTAAAATGGCAACAAATAAAAAAGCAAACACAAAAACAAAAGACACTAAACTAAGTTGCAAAACATATACTGGGAATTGTGGAGGATGTGCATATTTTCTTGCAGCTCTTGGAGCAGCAATCTATTACATCTCAACTGCAACTGGGTTTTGGATGGGAGTTTTAGGAGTTTTGAAAGCTCTTGTATGGCCTGCGTTTTTAATGTTTGAGTTATTCAAGTTTTTAGGGATGTAGTTTGGTTATTACTAAAATTTTCTTATTTTTTTAATTAAAATTATTCAATATATTATATTAGTTAGATTTAAAAATCATTAATTAGTTAAATCTTAGAGGTGGTAAGAGCCTCAGAATCTTATTCTGAGAAACAATACAATGAAACTAAGACAAGTCGGAGAATGGATGAAATATCATGTAGTAGATACTACAGCTATGCTGACATCATCTAATCCAATATTTGGTGCATCAGAGGTTTTTGTAGCTGGAATGTCTGATGAGGTTTCTATTGATTCTAGACTAACTGTTGCGGGAATAGCTTACACTGTTATGGGTCCTGCCTTTGCTAGAGGGAGAGACCTTTCAAGAAAGATATTTAAGATTACTCAAGATACAAAAGAGAAAGTACAGGTTCTTCATGATATACTATATACTTCTGCTTTTAATTTAGCTGTTTCTCCAATCATTTATCTTTCAATGGGTGCTGATATCAAACAAACTATTATAGGATCACTTTCAGCTGGTGCCTTGGCAGTTGGTATTGGTCCGATTATGGGTTATGGGGTTGATGCTGGGAGAGATTTAATGGGCTTAAGAGAGTGTGAAAGAAAAACATATCCTGATTTAATTAAAAGACAAAGACCTTCTGTAAAAAAAGGACTTGCTGCACTTTTAGTTGGAGCATCAATAGCAGCAATGGCAGGAATTTATGCATTAACCCCAAATAGAAATGAAACTCCAAATCATGAACAACCTCCTGCAATTGAACAAGTTCTTAAAACTTCGAGATAGAAAGGAAAGAAGATATATCTAAATTAGATTAATATTTAGGTGACCACAAAATTTATTTTTTATTTTTTGTAGACATATCTTTCAAAGTTTTTTTATATTGGTTAATTAAGAATTTAATTGTTGGAGTTAGATTATGATTATCAGAATATTCTTTTAAAACAGAATAATAATCTTTTCTATTTTCTAATTTAATATTAATTGGAGGATATTTGCTTTTTAATAATATAAAGTTCAATAATAATCTTCCTACTCTTCCGTTCCCGTCCTGAAAAGGATGTATATGTTCAAATTGATTATGAATAATTGCTGCTAAAATAAGAGGCTTGAATTTGCTTCCATGTTTATTATACCACTCAATTAAATCATTAAGATAATCATCTAGTTCAGAAGCAGGAACTCCTTTATGAATAATATCTCCTTTTGAATTCCTTACAACAACTTCAACTTTTCTAAATTTCCCTGCAAAACTTTTTGAATTTTCAAAACAAAGCTCATGAAGTTTTTTAATTAAATTTAAAGATAATTCTTTTTTTGTTTTTCTTATATAATTTAAGGCTTTTGCTACTCCTTTTGTTTCTTTTTCATCATTATCTTTGGCAGGTTTTTTATTTTCAAGAATATCTATAACTTCATCCTGTTCCACAGTAGAACCCTCTATTGCATTAGTATTATAAACAAATTTTTCAGTAAACTCATCCCAGTCTTCTAAATGAAAAACAACAACCTTATTTACATAATTATTTAATTTATTTAACTGATTTTTTGTTAGAGAAAAGTCAAATAATTTTATTAATAGATTATCTAACTGCTCTTTTATTTCTTCCTCTGCTTTTTTCCTTAAATTTTTCAGTTCTCTTTCAGAAAGGTCCTGCCCAAGATATTTCCTTATCTTTTTTACATTACCCTCCTCTCGGTAGGAATAAACAAGATAAAACTTTATACTTTTTCCATGTTTTCTCTTTTCTATATACATAATATATCTAGGTGCCCACGTTTTATATATTTATGCTTTTGTGGTCACCTTAATTGAGATATAGGGGTTGGGTTTTTGTTGTGAGGTTTTCCTTTTTGATAGGGAGGGGAAGTGTAAGAAAACAAGAAGAACAAAAATTCAAAAACGAAACATTTAAATCATGATTTATCTTATAATTTATATCCCAATCGCCAGGGCGTACACGATTCATTTAATTGAAGTGGGCAAACTGGGTAACGGTCGGAGACCCTTTGGGATGCTTAT
>JAHIVP010000004.1 GCA_018816335.1 Nanobdellota archaeon
ACAGTGATAAGAAAAAATGTTATTTTATTAATTATTTGTGTATTTTTATTTCCTGTAGTGAGTGCTGAAAGATTTGGGGTTTATCATGTTGCTCCGAATGAGAATTATGGAGGTGTTGATGATAGACTTAATAATTTATTTGGTGATTTAAATGATTTAGGAGTAAAACAAGTTTCTTATTTTAAAACTTTTGGACTGAATAATGCTCAGGTTAGTGAAAATAATTTTACACTTTTTGATATGGTTTATAATCGGTCTAAGGATGAGGGAATTGAAATTTTTCCGTGGATTAGAGCAAGAGATCATCATGATTGTGATATTGTTGATGTAACTGAGATGGAAGAATATTTGCCGACGGTGATTGATAGATATCCTGAGATTAAAAATTGGAAGATTTTGAAAGAGCCAGATATTAGATGTATTAGTGCTCCAAGAATAGGAGTAGATAGTGGAATAGATGAAGATGATTCTATTTTAATTGCTGAGAAAGCTAGAGAGATTATGGATGCTAATTGTGGGGATTGTAATTTAGTGTGGGGAGGGTTTGGGCCAATGATTAGTCAGGGTTATTATGATGATTTGATTATAGGGAATTTTTTTGATAATTTTGATGTTTATGGAAGTTTAGGATATGATTGGGATAAAATGATGGATTATAGGCCTTCAGTTGGAAATAAAGAAGAATGGTTGATTGAGACAGGAGTTAGTGATGTATCTTTAAATGAGAGCCAGTATGCAAAAGAGACATTGAAAGTTTTGACTTATTTATTTTCAATGGGATATGATAGAGTTTATTATGGTGTGCTTTATGATTGGGAGGGGGGGTTGGGGGCTGTGAATAATTTTCATGATAGAGGTTTAATGAATGAAGATGGGAGTAAGAAAGAAGTTTTTTATTCTTATAAAAATATGATTAGTAAGTTAGAGGGTTTTGAAAGTGTTGTTGCTATTTCTGATTGTAATGTTCCTCAAGAAAGTGTAGATAAAGGACCTTTAGGAAATTGTGCTTACAAATTTACATTTTCTAATAAAGATGATGTTTATGTTGTTTGGACTTCTGGAACAATGAGTTTGCCTATTGAAATTAATGGTACTTTAAAGATTACTAATTATCTTGGAAATGAAAATATTGTTGAATCAAATAATTTTTCTGTAACTTCAAATCCTGTTTATATTGAAATAAATAATACATTAACTGTTGTTGTTTCTGATGTTTGTAATAATAATGGGACTTGTGATTTTGGAGAGAGTTTGAGTAATTGTCCTGGAGATTGTAATAATACAGATATAAGTCCTCCTGCTTGTTTAGAAAGATGGGAGTGTAATGATTATGGTGATTGTGTTGATGGAATAAAATCTAGAACTTGTACTGATAGATCTAGTTGTGGGACTACATCAATAAAACCGTTTGAGCAGGTGCATTGTACTTCTCAAGATAATGGGAATAATGAGGAAGATGAAGATGAAGAAGGAATTGGGTTTTTAGGAATTTTTCTAATTATAATTGGAGGAGTGTTTTTGATATTTATTGTTTTAGTAGTTGTTAAATTATTAAAAGGAAGAAAAAGTTCTCAGCAGCAACCAGGAATGATGCCTGGAACTCAATTTGGGATGCCTCCTAGACCACCAACTCGGCCTACAGGATATTTACAACTGAGTCAGCCTCTTCCTGCTCAAGGGTATAGATAATTATAAAAGTTGATTTTAATTCTAGAAAGTATGGATAACACTAAAAATTTATCGGAAAAAAATTTTGGTGCCACGAAATCCAAAACTGCGCTCCTAAAAAATTCTAAGGAATTTTTGGGAACTTCAACTCTAAAGAGATTGAAGTCTTCGCGCAGAAATAATGAGGATTTCGTCGGTTGGAAATATTTTAAACATACTGCAGATATTAAATTTCAGGCATTTGGAAAAACAAAAGAAGAATGTTATGTTAATGCAGGTTTAGCTTTTGTTAAATCAATGGTTGATGAAGATGTTAAATCTGTAAAGAAGAAGAAAATTAAAGTTAAAGGAAATGATGATGTTAGTTTGTTGTATAATTTTTTAGAAGAATTATTGGTTTTGTTAGATTCTGAGGAATTTGTCGTCAGTAAAATTGAGAAGATGAAGATTGATTCAGGAAAGTTAAGTTGTGAGATTAGTGGGGATAAGGCTAGTAATTATGAGTTTCATATTGATGTTAAAGCTATAACTTATTCAGAGATGTTTGTTAAAAAGGAAAAATCTAAATATGTTTGTCAGGTTGTTTTGGATGTGTAAGAATGGAAGTAAAAAAAATATCAAAGAATATATGGGAGATTGAGAAGACAGGAGAGATGAAAGTTCCTGTGCGGATTTATGCTAGTGAGAAACTTCTTGAAGCTATTAAAAAAGATGATGCTCTTATTCAGGCAATGAATGTTGCGAAGTTGCCTGGAATTCAGAAATATTCTTATGTGCTTCCTGATGCTCATCGTGGTTATGGATATCCAATTGGAGGAGTTGCTGCTTTTGATGTTGATAAAGGTGTTATAAGTCCTGGAGGAGTTGGTTATGATATTAATTGTTCTGTGAGATTATTAAAAACTAATTTGACTTTGAAAGATATTGAAGATAAAAAAGAAAAAGTTATTGAAGCTTTGTTTAGAAAGGTTCCTTCAGGGGTGGGGAGGGGGAGTAAGTTTCAGATGGATAAGAAAGAGTTGGATAATGTTCTGAAGGGTGGGGCGGAGTGGGCTGTTAAAAAAGGTTTTGGAGTTAAAGAAGATTATGAGTTAACAGAAGAAGGTGGGAAGTTGGGGTGGGCTGAACCTAAATTTGTTTCTGATAAAGCAAAGAAAAGAGGACTTGGACAGCTAGGAAGTTTAGGAGCTGGAAATCATTTTTTAGAAGTTCAGGTTGTTGATGAAATTTATGATAAAGAGGTTGCTGAAAAGTTTGGGTTGAAAAAAGGAATGGTAACAATAATGATTCATTGTGGTTCTAGGGGTTTGGGACATCAAGTAGCTAGTGATTATATTAAAGAGATGGAAGAGAAAAATGGTTTTCCTGAATATGATAGAGAATTAGTTAATGCTCCTATTAAGTCTGAATCTGGAGAAAGATATTTGGGAGCTATGGCTGCTGCTGCAAATTATGCTTTTGCAAATAAACAATTGATAACACATTGGATTAGAGAGGAAATGAAATATTTGTTTCCTAACACTCGTAAACCAAAGGTTTCCGGCGCCACAAAATCCAAGACTGCGCCTTCGCGCAGAGATGGTGAGGATTTTGAAGGTTTTACTGCAGATGTTGTTTATGATATTTGCCATAATATTGCTAAGTTTGAGAAGTATGATGGGAAAGAGTTATTAGTTACTAGAAAAGGAGCTACTCGAGCTTTTGGACCTTCAAGAAAAGAGTTACCAAAAAAATATCAAGGAGTTGGGCAACCAATTATAATTCCAGGAAGTATGGGAACAGCGTCGTATGTTTTAGTTGGAACAGACGAAGCTGATGAATTAAGTTTTTCTTCAACTGCTCATGGAGCTGGAAGAGCGATGTCAAGACACGAAGCTTTAGGAAAATTCAAAGGAGAGGAGATTAAATCTGAATTAGGAAAAAAAGGAATTGAGGTTAAAGCTGGAAGTTGGAAGGGGTTGGCGGAAGAAGGACCACAATCCTACAAAGATATTGATGAAGTTGTTAAGGTTTCTGATGAAGTTGGAATTGGGAAGTTGGTTGTTAGAGTTCGGCCAATAGCGGTCATGAAAGGCTGAAAGCCTTTCTGGACATTCTTTTCTACCCCTCCCCGAAAAAGGTACCCATAGAGTTAAACGAAAAGAATGTGATGAAATGTTAAGCAGAGCTTGTTTAAAATAACTATAAAACCAAAGAAGTTCTTCTCCTTATATAATCTAAAATATAATTCTGTGGATGTTCTCCTGAGATAATTACACTAAATTCTTCTTCTAATCCTTCAGGAAATCCTCTTGGCAAACACCCAACAATCCTACTCCCTTCACTAGCTACATTTCCAGGACAGGGACCATAACCTGCTATTGTCTCATTTGGATTAGTAGGATAAATTACAATCTTATCATCTTTAACTGTGGCGGTTAATGCAATCCCTTCAGGCTTTATCTCAAAAGATATTTGTCGTTTTAAACGTTCCAGACGTCCTCTAGCCGCTTTTACTCCTCTCTCATCACCTTGAAAGGTTATTTTATCTACATTCATAACTATCTAAAACTATATGAATATTTAAAGATTTATGGCTTCAGTTATATTTTATAACTTTATCTATAGAATATTATGAAAGGCTGACGCCTTTCAACTTGTCTACTCTTACCCCTCGACCAAAAAGGCCCCTAACTATTTAACGAGTAGCCAGTTATGAAAGTGTAGCGCCTTTCAACTTGTCTACTCTTACCCCTCGACCAAAAAGGCCCCTAACTATTTAACGAGTAGCCAGTTATGAAAGTGTAGAAGCAACGGACATATGTTAACCCATAATTCTCGTATAAAATAGGTTGCTTCGCAACAATGTTATAATTTGTCCAGACTTCGTCAAGGCCAAATTTTTATAAGAAACTATTAACTAAAAATATTTAATTAGATTATTAATTGATTTATCTACAGAAAATTCTGACAAAGTCGAATTTGGAATTATTAATTTAGCGAATGAAATGAAATACTAATTTTTGCTTTTATCTATCAACATATGTCTCCTAGGAACACAAGGATGGTGGGAAAGGTGTATAAGCAAATGATATATGTTAGTAGCTAGACCTAAAGTTAGAAAACCTTCCAACCCCTTCAAAATCCGCTCCCGACGTCGCTCTCACATTTTGATCCCTAAATTCTATTAATATTGGAGAAATAAAAAATATGGGCTTCTAAGCTTAATTGTTATATTGAT
>JAHIVP010000029.1 GCA_018816335.1 Nanobdellota archaeon
TCTTATAAAATTTGGCCGTGGCGAAGTCTGGACAAATTCCAATATGGATCTTTTTCTTGATTTTGCAAAAAGATCTATTAGAGATTTTATTCCTAAATCTCTTTATTGTTGCGAAGCAACCTATTTTATACAGGGATTAGGGGGTGACATATGTCACTTGGACATACACTCTACGACCCAAAAGTTAAATTTATAAACAACTTTCTCTTAAATAAATCATGGACATAATAACATGGATCATAATCATCATAGCAATTTTAATAGTACTAGCTTTCATAATCTATTACAACAAATTCGTAATCTTAGGAAACAGAATAGACAACTCTTTATCTCAGATAGATGTCCAGCTAAGAAAAAGAGCAGATTTAGTCCCAAGTTTACTAAAAACAGTAAAAGGATATGCAAAGCATGAAAGCAAGATTATGAAAGCAGTAACAGACGCAAGAAAAGAATTCTTAAAATCAAACACAATGACAGAGAAAGCAAAAGCAGGAAACCAAATGCAAGAAGCATTAAAATCTATTTTTGCAATAGCAGAAAACTATCCTCAATTAAAAGCAAATGAAAACTTCTTACATCTACAAAAAGAACTATCAGCAATAGAAGATAAAATAGCATACTCAAGACAATTCTATAACGACTCAATATTATCATACAATACAACAGTTGAAAGATTCCCAGGAGTTATCTTCGCAGGAATATACAGCAAAGCAAAGAAAGAGTACTTACAAATTCCAGTTGAAGCTAAAGCTGTTCCTGATATTGAGTTTTAGTTTTTCTTAATCAAAAGTTTTATAAACATGAAAGGTATTACTATATTAATAACCGCTCAGTGTTGTTTTACTACAACACTGTAGCTTTTTATTTTTGCTTATCAATTATTTCATTAATTATTTTATACATGTTAATAGAAAAATTACATACTTGTCTTAATTTATAAGATGAACTAGATCTAAAATACCCATTTCCTATTTTCTTTCCATATTTTTTTCTGATAGTTTTTATAACTGGAATAAAATCCGCATCCCCACTAACTATAATCACAACATCATATAAATCTTCAAATGCGCCTATCAGCAAATCATGTGCCAAATGAACATCATCTCCTTTAATTTCATAAATAAACTTTCCTTCTTTACTTTTTATTTTTATTAAATCGCATAAAACAACACTAAAGCTAGGAATCTTTCTTAACTCATTAATAAATCTCTGATGTTTATCATATTGATTTAAATTATAATCTTTATCCAACAAGGCAGTATAATAAAAAGAATTAGAAAGAGTTCTATTCTCAGATAGTTTGTTTACTAATTTATTAAAATTTATTGAATAACCTTTATTTTTAAGTTTTTTTGTGTTATGATAAAAATTACTCCCATCAATAAAAATCATCACTCTCTCTTTATTCATAATCTATAATAATTTTAAGATTAATAAATTTGTTGATAATATACCCCAACGAACTGCTTGCGCGAGTTAGAATTAAATTTTGATTAATTCTGTAACTACTATATAAAAATAACATAATAGAAAACTTTATAAATAATAATTTCTAAAATAATTCATGGCAAGAACATTAGCAACTGTTAAAGGACTAGGAATAGTAAAACAAGCAGAAGGAGATTTTTATGAAGTTTTACAAGAATTAGGAAGGATACATTTAGTAAGAACAAGAGATGAAGCATATGCAAGGTTACAAACAAGAGGAGCAAAAAAAATAGGACAATCACAAGGAACATGGACAAGAACAGGATTTGAATATGCTAAAGGACAACTTCCAATTATTAGAGTTACAAATTCTAGATTATTAAATAAACAACTAGCAAAAAGAGCTGTTCAGGCAAATGCAAATGGACAATACTTCCATACAGCTTCAACAGCAGAGTATGAACAATCATTAGAAAAAGCTGAAGCAGATAAAGACAAAGATCCAGCAAAAAGAAGAGTTATTATTTTGCCTTCAAGAGATAATTTTACAATGGATTCTGGTGACAACGAAGTTTTACAAGCAGTTTTACAAGATCGAGCAAAGCCTTATTTTGAAATGAATGGTCCAATGACTGCTTATCTTGTTGATAAAAATACTGTTGACTCACAAGATGGAACTTTAATGACTCAACTGTGGTTTGGCAGTTCTGACGGCAGGTCTGATCTTGGTGGTGACTGCAGGGACTTGGGCTACGTCAGGGCTCGTGGGGTATTCAAAAGCGCCGAAGGCGCTTCGACGCAAAAAAGTTCTAGACAAAAACCTCCTTATACTCAAAGGCAACTTAATGCTCAATTAAAAAGACTTGATAGACTTTCTAAAGGCCAAGTAAAAGTTTCTGATTTAGAATCTGAATTTGATGAACTAGCAAAATTTTTCCAGTTATTAAAACAATAGTTTTTTAATCATTAATTCTTTTTATCTTGTGTCCTGACAATACAGAGGTATTCTCAATACTAATGAAGTTGAGTTGGACTACACGCTGATTAATTAGCACATTATTTAGATTTATTTTAAGTCATGAAATACAGATTTTCCTTGCGAGGAAATTCAGTGAAGAAATTTATAATTTCCCAATTGATTAGTCAGCTATAGTGTCCTGTGGTTCAACAGAACTGACAACAGGTCTGATCTTAATGGTGACAACAGGAACTTGAACTACAACAACAGGGCTCGTGGAATAGTCTATGTCAGGACATTTTTAGATGAGAGAGAATACATTATATTCAGAAGTATTTAATTTATCTAATTTAATTCTTGCTTGGAGAAAAGCAAGAAAAGGAAAAACAAAAAAAGATTATGTTATTAATTTTGAATAGGCACGGAGCTGTTCCCGCGAGCATTCTCACGAGTTACAAATTAAAATTTATAAATGAGTGAGTGTGGGAGTTAGAGTTTACACGAGGAGATACAAATGACTGACGAGTGTGGGCTCGAGCTTGATGTAAGTTTTGATTAAATTTTTTAATAAATCTCTTCCCTTAACAATCAAACTAATCACACCCCTTAAAATTTCTCTCAATTAATAAATTTCTTAGAGGAAAATCATGGCAAAGCCTGATTTGAA
>JAHIVP010000030.1 GCA_018816335.1 Nanobdellota archaeon
GAGTTTGATGGGGTGGATGATTATGTTGAAATAGGAACAAATGTTTCTTCACTTAGATTAACTTCTGCATTAACAGTCTCAGCTTGGATTAAATATAGAAATTCGTCTACTCTTTATCCTGGGATAGTTGATGCAACAGATGAAACCGTGGGAGGGTCAGGATATTTACTTTATCTTGAAAATACAACCTCTAATTATCAAGCGAAGTTTATGCTTCATAATAATACTAGGTATAGAGTGGAGAGTGATTCTGAATTGTTAGAAGGGGTATGGTATTATTTAGTTGGAACTTTTAATGGGAGTGAGCAATTACTTTATGTTAATGGTATAAAACAGTCTTCAACTAATAGTAATGCAGGTGTAAATTATAGTTCATCACTACATCTTATTGGAAAATATGATGCAGGAGGAAACCACTATTTCAACGGAACAATAGACGAAGTAAGAATCTGGAACAGAAGTTTGAGTGCAGAAGAAGTTGCTCAACAATATATGTCTAATTTAAACAAATATGATTCTGATTCTTGGTTGTTATATGTAAACCAATCTAAGAATGATACAACTGCTTTAGCTGATGGGAATTATACATATTATGCTAGTGCTAAAGATGCAAGTGGGAATGAGAATAGAACAGATGTTTGGGAGGTTCAGATTTATTCTGTTGACACAACAGCTCCTGTAATCAACTTATCAACTCCTGCTGATGATACATCAACAACAACTACATCACATAATTTTATATTTAATGTGACAGATGATAATGAGATTTCAAATTGTAGTTTGATTGTTGATAATTCTGTATCTGTTTATAATTCTTCAGCTATAACTAAATCAGAGTTGAATACAATAACTCAGACATTATCTGCTGGAACTCATACTTGGAATGTGAATTGTACTGATGCTTCTAATAATATTGGGAGCTCAACAATTTATGATTTAATTATAACTACACCATCATCTTCAACTAGCTCAACAAGTTCTGGAGGAGGGAGTGGTGGGGGTGGGGGTGGAACAGTATCTTCAACTAGAAAGACTGGATTTAGAGTTTCACCTTCTGAGATTAATGAGAAGATGGTTGTTAGAGAAGCTAAGAGTGTAAAGATGAATGTTGAAAATACAGGAGATATGAAAGTAGTTGTTGTGTTAAGTATGGGAGAATTAAAAGATATTGTTTTTGTAAGTGAAAATGAGTTTCAATTAGGTGTTGATGAGACTAGAGAGATTGAGTTGAATATTATTGCTCCTGATGAAGCTGGAATTTATGCTGGATTTTTAAGGTTTGAAGGTAGTGATGGAAGTGTTCATGAAGTTCCTATTGCAATTAATGTTAGAAGTGGAAAGTTCTTATTTGATACATCAATTTCAGTATTAGCAGATGTAGTATCTTTAGGAAATGTTTTAATGACACATGTTAATTTAATTGAAGTTGGGAGAAATGAAAAATTAGATGTTACTGCTAACTATATAATAAGAGATTATCAAGGTAAAACTTATTATGAGTCAAGTGATACATTTTTTGTTGAAGGAGATAAAGAGTATGATAAAGAGTTTAGTTTAGCTGGATTGCCTGAAGGAAAATATTTAGTTGGAGTAGAGTTGGTTTATCCTGATGGAATTGCAACTTCATCAGCTTCTTTCCAGATTGTTAGAGATGAATTTAATATTAGAATGTTAATATTAATTGGATTAGGAGTATTAATGTTTGGAGTAATTATTTTAGTTGTGATGATGGTTAGGAGAAGGAGGAAGATTAGGAGGAAGAAATAAAAATGGCTTTGTCATCATGTTCACCTAAAATAATCTCCTACAATAAACCCTCCCTCCCTCCCTTTATTAGGAGATTATTATCACCACTCCTCCATATATAAATTGTGTAATTCCTTACCTTTATTTTGGAGTTAAATAAAAAAACATAAAGTATAAAAGTTAAATAATATATATAATAAAATGAAAAAGAGGCTGGTAATTTATGGAATTATATTAGTTGTAGTTTTGATAGGTTTGTTTGCAATTTATAGAGGATATAATAAAGAAGTTGATGAGCCTAGTTTTATTGTTGATACTTTTTTGTTGAAGTCAAGTGTTGATAAGGGATCAAGTGTTACAAATACTATTTCTATTGTGAATGGGGAAAATGATTTGGATTTTAATGTTGAGCTTGTTGGTTTAGATAAAGCTTTTATTGGAAAAACAGATATGTCAATTTCTGCTAATGGAGAAGATAGTTTTAATATTAATTTTAATGCGGATGAGACAGGTATTTTTTCTGGGAAGGTTATTGTAAAAGCAGATGGAGAGGAGATGGTTATTCCTGTGATATTTGAAGTTAAAACTAAAGAGATTGATTATGCTCCGAATTTAAATCCTACTTTAACTTATAGAGATTTGATTCCTGGGGAATATATTATTGCTGAAGCTGCAATTTTTGATTTAAAGAATATTGGGAAAAAGGAAGTTGAAGTTAGTTATGTTATTTTAGATTTAAATGGAAATACAATTATTATAGAGAGTGAGAAAGTTATTGTTGAAGATAAGACTTCAGTTAGTAAGTCTTTTAAGCTTCCTGATAATATTGCTTTAGGGCCATATGTTTTTGGGGTGATTTTAGATGATGATGGAAAGGTTTCAACTTCGAGTTTTATTGTTAATGTTTCTAATGAACAAGATGATTTTTTTTCTGGACAGATGTTTTATATTTGGGCATTTTTTGTTTTCTTTATTATAATTTTGTTTTTTATTATTTTATATTCAATTTATTCTAGAGATAAGTTGTTGTTGGAGTTGAAAGAGCAGAATCAGAAAGAGATGAGAAGAATGGTTGAAATTTTAGGTGAAAGAAGAAAAGTTTATGTTGGGAAAGAGAAGATTCCTGCTAAAAGAGCTATGAGAGAAAAAGAGTTTGGTAAGATTCAGAAAGAAATGACAATTAATTTAAAGGAAAAGCAAAAGCAGAGAATTAAGATTTATAAAAAGTTGAAAGGAAAGTTGACAAAAGAACAGATGTTGAAGCAGATGCATAAGTGGAAGTCTGAAGGTTATGATATTGGTTTGTTAAAGAAGAAGTTGAAGATGACAAAGAAGGAGATGACTAAGTATGTTAAGAAGTGGGATAAGCAAGGTTATAATGTTAAATTATTGAAAAAGAAGATGTAGGCTCTATGATTATTTTACTCTACACAATAAACCCTCCCACCCACCCTTTATTGTAGAGTAAAATAATAAATTAATAGAAGAAAAATATAATATTGGTAAGAGAGTTTAAGTTAATAAATGTTTATGTCGAAAGATATAAAAAGAAAATTTACATTAATAACATAACAAAAGAGGAACATGGTAAAGGTACAATCATTAAGGAAAGATTTTGATACTTTTAGTAGAGGTATTAATAGATTGCAAGAATTAAGAAAAGAATTAGATACTTTGGATACTAAGGGTTTTGAAGTTGATGCAAATTCTATAAGAGCTAAATTAAAAAATGTTTCTATGATTCCTCAGATTGAAAAAGAGATTGGTGAGTTGAAGAGAAAAATTAAAGGAAGTTCTCCTTCTGTTTCGAGTACTCATTTGAAGCATAAGATTGTTGCTTTGGAAAATTATGTTAAACAAAGATCTAGTAAAAAGCAGCTTTCTGGAAAAGAAGTTAAACAAGTTAAACAGATTCCAAATTTAAAGAGAGAGATTTCTGTTTTAAAGAAAAAAGTTTTTCCAAATATTTCTAAAGGTGATATTGATAGAGGTGTTGCTGATGTTGTTAATTCAAGATTTAAGGATTTTATTGATTCTATTGATTTTGAGTTAAGTAATAGAATAAAAAATAAAGAAAAGATAATGGATAGTCAGTTGAAGTTTGATATTTCTGAGCATGAGAAAGACTATAGGTTGAAGTTTAATGAGTTAAAAAATAAGTTGGTTGAGATGTATAATGCTAAGATTAATACTGAAATGCAAAAAAAGATTGATAAGGATTTTAAAGAGCAAGTTAAGAAAAAAGTTGATTTTGAGAAAAAAAAGTTAAGAGTTGAAGATAAAAAAATTAAAGAAGTTATGAATGTAGAGAATAAGAGAGTTAGAGAAGCAATTATGTCAGATGAAAAAAAGGTTAGAGAAGCTATGGAAATTGAGAATAGGAAGACTAATCTATCTATGGAGCTAGAGAAGAAGAGAACAAGAGAATCTATGGAGACTGAAAATAAGAGAATTAAAGATGCTATGGAAATTGAAAAACAAAGAGCTAGAGAATCATTAGATGCTGAAAATAAGAGAATTAAAGATGCTATGGAAATTGAGAAAAAGAGAACAAGAGAATCTATGGATGCTGAAAATAAGAAACTTAGAGAAAATTATTTGAGAAATATACAGAAAAGATTTGAGAGTGAAAAAACTAAATTGAAAGAGCATATGATTGAGAAATTGAGACATGAATCTGAATTAAGAATAGCTCAGGAAAGAGAATTGATTGAGGCAAAGTTGAAAGCTGATATGCAACAAAGAGAAAAGCAACATGATGTTATGGTTGAAGAGAAGGTTAAAAAGAGTGCTTTGAATTATGAAGGATTGAAACAAAAATTATCTAATTTGATTTTACAAAATAAAGAAAAACAAAGAGCTTTGGAAGTAAGATTGAAAAAAGAGTTAGAGATGAAAGATAAAGAACATGAAGCAGAGTTTAAGAGAAGAACTAGAAATACTATTTTGGAAAATGAGAAATTAAGAGAAAAGTTGAATGTGTTGATAACAGAATATAATAATAAAAAAGATATAATTGAAGGAGCTTTGAATAAAGAGTTTAATTTAAGAAAGAATGAGTTAGAGAAAGATTATAGAGCTAGAGTTAAGAAAAAGATGAGTGAGTATAATAATTTGAAGGCAAAAATGACAGATTTGATTAATATGAATAAAAAAAGAGAGATTGATGCTCAGGAGAAGTTGAAAAATTCTGAAATTGATTTGAAGAATCATATGTTACAGAAAGAGAGAATGAATAGAGCTTTGTATAAAGTAAGATTGAAAAAGAAAACAGATTTGATTAATAAGACAAAAAGGAGATTAGTTGATATTATAAATAAAAATAAAATTGAGAATGATATAATCCAGAATAGATTAAATACTGTTATGAAGGATAATAAGAAAGTTATTGAAAAGAGATATAAAGAGAAAACTGAAAAGAAAAATAGTGTGTTTAAGAGATTGAAACAAAGATATGGAGATATGATTGTTAAACATAGTTCAGAATTTGAAAAGCAAAAAGCTTTTCTTGAATCTGGAATACAGAAGAAAGAATCAGATGTTGATAAAGAAAAATTGAGGATTGAGGCTGAGTTGAATAGGGAGAAGCAGAAACTAGAGTTGTTAATAACTGAAAAGAGAAATGATTATAATAAGGAACATATGGATTTGGTTAATCAGATAAAGAATAATAAAAAGATTTTGGAGAATAAGATGATGAGAGAACATCAGAATACTTTATTATATAGAGCTAGGTTGAAGAAGGAGTTGCAGAAGCAATTTGAGAAAAGATTTAATAATACTATAACTAATAGAGAAAAAGTTTTGAGAGAGAGTATTAAGAATGAGATGGAAGCTAAGTTGAGACATGAGATTGAAAAGAGAGAGCAATTGATTGATAAGAGAAAGTTACAGTTAGAGATGGAGATTCAGAAACAGGCGAAGAGTTTGTTAGGTTAGTTTTTTATATTTCTGGGAAGGGGAATTAGTTTAGGTGGGTTTTGTAATGTTCTTATTTGTCGTGGGGTTGGGGTGGTGGTTTTCTTAGTGTATGTCCAAGTGACATATGTCACCTCCTAATCCCTGTATAAAATAGGTTGCTTCGCAACAATAAAGAGATTTAGGAATAAAATCTCTAATAGATCTTTTTGCAAAATCAAGAAAAAGATCCATATTGGAATTTGTCCAGACTTCGCCACGGCCAAATTTTATAAGA
>JAHIVP010000031.1 GCA_018816335.1 Nanobdellota archaeon
AGGCAGTAGGAACAATATTTAATAGTTTATTATGGGGGGCATTAATGGCAGGGGTTGGATATATGTTAGGAGAAATGTTAGGGCCTGAGAATTCAAATGCAGGGAAGGCAGCTGCAATTGCAATGGGAGTTGGAGGAACAATTAGTGGATTGATTGCTAATACTATGAATGGAGGAGGAGTTAATATTATGAATCTTGTTGGGGGTACTGCGTCTACAACAGCAACAAATGCATTCTGGGTTGGTTCAATAGTTGGGATAGCTGTAGCAGCAGTTATATTTGTTATGTTATATGAAGAGTGGAATTACAGAGCTGTTGTGTTTGAATGTAAACCTTGGGTTGCTCCTAGTGGAAGTGCTGCTAAAGATAATTGTGAGTTGTGTAATAATGATCCTATGAGACCGTGTTCTGAATATAGATGTAGAAGTTTGGGACAGAGTTGTGCTTTGGTGAATGCTAATTCAAGTGAGTTTGCAATGTGTTATTGGCAGAATCCTGGAGAGGTTGGAGCTCCTGTTATAACTCCTAATTATGAAGTGTTAAGTTTAGATCATTCTTATAATGAAGTTTCAAGTACTGGAATGAGAGTTAAATATGATATGGAAAATGATGGTTGTGTTAAAGCATTTACACCTTTGACATTTGGAGTTGTTACTGATAAACCTGCTCAGTGTAAAGTTGATTATAATCATACAAGTGGTTTTGATAATATGAGATTTGATTTTGGTAGTAATATTTTCTTATATAATCATACAATGACAATGAGTTTGCCTTCACCTAGTTCAATTAATGCTGAAAGTCCTGTGATTACAAATGATGGAGTTTATACTCTTTATGTAAGATGTAAAGATGGAATGGATAATGCAAATACAGATGAGTTTTCAATTAGATTTTGTGTTGGTGATGGGCCTGATACAACTCCTCCTGAGATTTTGTTGACAAATCCTTTGAATGGAAAACCTGTTCAGTATAATTTGAATGAGACAGATATTTGGGTTTATTTGAATGAACCTGCTGATTGTAAATGGAGTAGACAAGATAGAGGTTATGATGATATGAATGATGATAACCAGATGATTTGTGATAAGAGTGTTACTAAGATGAATAATTTAATGATGTATAAGTGTACAGATGTTTTAACTGGATTAGAAAATAGTAAGAATAATGATTATTATTTTAGATGTAGAGATCAACCTAATGCTGCTGAGAATGATAGGAATACAAATACTCAGAGTTATAAATTGACATTGATTGGAACTCGGCCTTTTGATATTATTGAAGTTGGACCTAATGGAACTGTTGAGGGTTATGCAAATGTTGCTGAGGTTGAGTTGTTTGTTGAGACTGCTAATGGATATAATCAAGGAGATGGATGGTGTTATTTTAGTACAACTGGAGCTGAAAGTGATTATATATTAATGGGAGATACAAATAGTAATGTGCATAGACAAACACAAAGTTTGGTTGAAGCAGAGTATACTTATTATTTTAAGTGTCATGATCTTGGAGGAAATGCTGATTATGCTAATGTTTCGTTTAGGGTTGATATTGATAGAGAGATGCCAATAATAGCAAGGGCATTTAAGGATGGAGATAGATTAGTTATTATGACAGATGAGAAGTCTGAGTGTAGTTATAGTGAGAAAGATTGTGACTTTGCTTTGAATGATGGTGTTTCTATGCCTTATGTTAATTCAACTGAGCATTATGTTGATTGGACTGATGATACAACTTATCATATTAAGTGTAAGGATCAGAGTGGGAATCAGCCTGTTACTAGGTATTGTTCTATGATAATTAAAGGTTGGGAAATTCAGAAGGGTTAGTTCTAAATTGATAAATTTAAATATGTAAATTATTATTTATTAGTATGTATAAAAAGAGAGGGGTTATGAATAAGTGTGGACAACTTCAAATAACATTTAAGATGATGTTTTCTATAATTCTTATTATTGCTTTTGTAGCTGTTGCTATTTATGCTATTGTACTTTTTTTGAATATTAATAGATGTGTGAGTGTTGGGACATTGAAAACTGATTTGCAACATGATGTAGATATTTCTTGGAATTCTCCTGAGACTGATAATTTTCCTTTTGAGGCAAAGTTGTCAGATAGTGTGGAGTATGTTTGTTTTATTGATTATGATACAGGAGGAAGAGGAACAGATGCAGATAAGTATGATTCTTTTGAGAGATTAAAAGGAACAAATGAAAATCCAAATAATGTTATGTTTTGGCCAATTGAAAGTGTTTGTGCTGAGTTAAAGGCTTTTAAAATTGAGCATTTGAATATTGGAGAGATTACTTTGCTTCATAATCCTTATTGTATTCCTAATAGAGATGGGGAAGTTTCAATGATATTATCAAAAGATTTTAGAAGTACACTTGTTGAGATAAGATGAAAATTAAAAATAAAAGAGGTTTTGAGATGAGTTTTGCTTGGATGTTTGCAATTGCTGTAGGAGCTATTATAATATTTTTAGCTATTTATCTTGCTGTTAAAATTGTTGGGACAAAAGATGTTGAATCAGCGACGGTGGTTGCTCATGAATTTGGAAATATTTTAGATCCTTTAGATGTTGGAAGTGCTTCTGCTAAGAGTGCAAAGATTTTGTTAAATGAAGATATAAGAATATATAATCGGTGTTATGAAAATGAACCGTTTGGAAGGCAGGATTTTTCTGTTTCTGAATATCGTAGAAATGAGTGGAGAGAAGAAGGAATTCCTGTGAGGGTTCAAAATAAATATGTTTTTTCAAAAGCTGTGCCTGAAAGTGATGAGTTTTATTTTTTCTCTAAATCTTTTGAATTTCCATTTAAGGTTTCAGATGTTATTTTTATGACAACAGGAAAATATTGTTTTGTTAGTCCTCCTAGTGAGATTGCTGCAGAGATTGTAGGTTTGAAATTTGAAAATATAAAAACAATTGAAGATAGAGATGATTGTTTGCCTGATGCTACAACTGTTTGTTTTGATAGTTCAGGATGTGATATTAGTGTTGTTCCAATGTGTAGTGGTTATGGTTGTGATTCAAGATTTGATTATGGGATGGTTCAAAGAGGAAGTGAAACTATGTATTATGTTCAGAGAAGTTTAATGTATGGTGCTATTTTTTCAGATCAGGATATTTATGAGTGTAATGTTAAGAGGTTGATGATGAGAGTTAAGCAGATTGCTTTTTTGTATTCTGATGAAGCTAATTATTTGATTAAAGAGGGTTGTGGAAATGTTATGTCTACTAATTTACTTTCTTTTGCTACTAATGCTAATATTCAGAGTTCTGCTGGAGTTGTTGGTTTGAGAGCTCAGGCTTTGCAGTTAGATGAACAAAATAAAGCAAGTAAAACTCAGTGTTATATATGGGGGAATTTATAATATGAAAGGACAATTTAAAATTCAGCAAATGGCATTTATGTTAATAGCTGTTATTGTTTTCTTTATGTTTGTGTTGTTGTTTTTTTTAATTTTTCAGGGTAGTGGGATGAGAGAAACAGCAGAGAAATTGAGGATGGATAAAGCAGAGGGAATTGCTCAAGCTATTGCAGATACTCCTGAATTTACTTGTGGGACAAATTGTATTGATACAGATAGAGTTATGGTTTTGTTAAATAGAACTTCATATTATCAGTCTCAGTTTTGGAGTGTTACAAAAATTAAAATAGCTGAGATGTATCCTAGAGATGGAGATGTGACTTGTAATTTAGAGAATTATCCAAATTGTGATTATTATAATGTTTATGATTTAAATAAACCAGGAAGTTCTGTTGAGAGTTATGTGAGCTTATGTAGAAGAGAAAAGAAAGATACAGGAATTCATAATGTTTGTAGATTAGGTAAAATAATAGTTGGGTTTGAAAATGCGTGATAAAAAAAGAGGACAAGAAGAGATGGTAGGGTTTGTATTAATTATAATTATAGTTGCAGTTATAGCTCTTGTTTTTTTAGGAATAAGTTTAAGAAAAGCTCCTGAAGAAAATGAAAGTGTGAAGATAAATGATTTGGTAAGTTCTTCATTAAGGGTTTCTTCAACTTGTTATAGTAGTAATGGTGTTCAAAATAGATTGAAGGATTTAGTTGATTTGTGTAATTCAAATGCACTTTGTGTTGGAGGTAATGGAACTTGCCAGGTTTTAGGAGATGAGTTAAAGATTATCATGGATAGAAGTATTAATCCAAATGCTGGTGGAAAATATAAAGGTTATAAAATTAATGTATTAACTCAAAATTTAACTGTTCCAATACTTACTGTTGAGAATGGGAACTTTACAGGAAAGAAAGATGTAGGAAGAGCTATTGTTACAGATAGACAAACATATGAAATTATAATTGTTAAACTTGATGTTTATTCATAACTGTTGAGAGAAGAAACAAAGTTGATTCAAAGTTATCTATTGGAAAGAGATATTTATTGCTAATTCATCTAATATTAATTCTGGTTTGAGTTTTTTTCTTTTTCCTGAATATTGGTTTGTTAATTCTATAAATCCAAATTTTTGAAGAAGTTTTAGATCATCTCTAACAGATTTAAAATCTCTTCCTAATATTTTAGCTAGGGAATAGATTGAATCTGGGCTTTTTGTTTTTAAAATGTTTAAAATTCTTGATTTTTCGTTGCTTAATAGTTGTCTGAGTTGTGCTAATTCTGAAAAATCATAATCGGTTTTCTTTCCTTCGAATTTTTTGAAGAAAGTTGAGAAAGAACTAGGAGTAATATACAAATTTATTATTCTTTTTGATTTTTTTGCTGCCATATTTTAGCTAGGGTATTTTTGTTTATATATCTATAGTATATATATTGTAGTGTTATGGTGTTTTTGTCTATATATTATATATAATCCCTATCATCTTATAAATGTTTCGATTTGGAGTTATTTAGATTAGATTAAAATTGATTTGAAACCGAAAGATTTATAAAGAAAATGTGGAAATTCATGTGTTTTTTGGGAAATATTCACTTTAGTATAGAAAGCTTTTTAAAGAAAAAATTTGTACTATATCTATGTAAAGAACTTGAGGTAAACTCAGGTTAGGTCTATGACAATAAATGAAAAAGTGGTAATCACTAATATACCAACAGAAAAAATTTATGTTGGTTGCCAAAATTATAGAAATGAAAGGAGGTTTATGAAATGAAATTTAATTTTAAGAAAATCGCGACAGTCTTTGCGAGTACTGTAATGTTAGGAAGTACTTTAGGATTTGCTGCTGCAGCTAATTATCCTGCTCCATTCGTAGCCGGAGGACAGGCAGATGTTGCTGTTATTGTTGGAAACATAGCACAACCATCTGATTATTTAGCAGCTACAAATGTTGGAGTTAATCTTCAAGCTACTTTAGCTTCGCAAACTGCGACAGGAGGAACTACAAATGAAGTTACTGTTACTGGTGAAAACGCACCATTGTTTACTGGATCTACAAAGATTTATGTAAATGATTCTATTAATGTAGTTAGAAATGTTGTTACTAAAGCTGACTTACCTACAATCTTAGCAGATGGTAGTTTTTCAGGAAATGTTGATGCAACTTATACACAAGTGATTGATATTGGAGGTAATCCAAGATTAACATTTGATAAGATGCCAACAAGTTCAGAAGATCCAGAATTTGGATTTTTAACAAGTACAACAAGTACTAATTATATCTATAATGCGTCAATTACTTTTAACAAAGCTGTAGCTTTTAACCATTCTGATTCAGAAGGTAATGATATAGATTTATTTGGAACAACATTTACAATAGCTTCTGCAACAACAGGAACTAATTTTGTATTGTTTAAGAGTGCTGAAAAAGTAAGTTTATCAAGTGATGACCCTTCAACTGAAGTTACAGTTGATGGAGAAACTTATACTATTGAATTGGTTTCAGCTTCAGACGGTGCAGCTACTATTCAAGTAACTAACAGTGCTGGAGATTCTGAAAACAAAGAAGTTAGTGAAAACGCTTCTAAAAAAATCAATGGTCTAAATGTAGCTGTTACAACTGCAGATGAAACAAATTTAAAACTATCTGCAACAATTATAATGGGTGCTGAGAAACTTACTCTTACTGATGGAAGTACAGTTACAACAGGAGATGATGATTCTGTTGTTGATGGAACTCTAGTTACAATAACTGGAGGAGTTAATGCTATGACAAAATTAGTTGTTAGTGCAATGGCTCCTGATAGTGATACAGATACTATTAAACCAGATACTGAATATGTTGACCCTGTGTTTGGAACATTTAAAGTAGATTTTCCATTGTTAAGTATTCCTGAAGATAGTACTTCAAGAGAAACAATAACTGTTAATCCAAGTGGAGATGATAAAATGGAAGTAAAATTTGCTGACTATAATGGAGATGAAGCAACTATTCAGTTTGCTATGAATAGCACAAATTCAGATTCAAAACCGTATTTGCAAGTAGATTCAGATGGACATAATATGTCTGTTTTTGAAAGAGAGATTCTTCATAGAAATGACTATGTTGTTGTTGGTAATGAAGATGATGGAAGGTTATTGAAAGTTTCATCAATTGTTAACCAAACATCTGGATGGAGTAATGATAAAGTAAAATTCACAGATGTGTTTTCTGGAGGTACATATGAAGCAACTATAACTAATGATGGAGCAGGAACTGTTACAATCGCTGGAAAGGTTTACAATGTTGTTTATGAAGGGCTTTCAACAGCTTCTGAAGATGCAAGAATTGTTAGGTTGAATTATCCTGATAGTAGTGCTGCTGGTCAAGCTGTTGTTTATCCAACAATACAAACATCTAAGGGTGCTAAGTTAGCGTTCTATGAACCATTGACTAATATCACAGTTCACAACTGGGATGGTGCAGGTAATGCACTTACAACATTGAAATTTCCAGATGGAGATGGTTATACAGATATAACATTTTCTCAAAACGGAACAAATCTAGGTGTAATATCAGTTATAGTTAATGGTATAGGGCTTGGTGGTGTTAATAATGTAAATAGTACTACTTTCTCTATTGGACAACTTACATATAATGTATCAGTAAATGCAACAAGAGACATCGGACTTTCTGCTGGTAATGGAACATCTCTAAGACTTATAGAGCCAGATGGTGCTGGAGAAATGGATAACCCTGCAATAATTATCTTTGAAGAAAAAGATGATAATTCTGTTTATGAAGCAATGGTTGTTCAGCTTGAAGCTGGAGGTAATGCTGATGATGGTATTGGTGTTAATGATGTTATAAGAACTTGGGAAGCAGATGGAAGTGATTGGGAAAAGACTTTAGCGAGTGATAGTAAAAAAACAAAAGAAGTAGATTTATTTGGAACTATAAGTACTATAGATTCAAGTGATTCTGACCAAAAATCAGTTATAATTAGTTACCCTGATGAGCAAGTATATGCTCAGGTTTATATTTCGGAAGTTGGTGCTACAACAAGTGGTGGTGGTACAAGTGGGGGAACTGTAAGTGATTTAGGAACTGTAACTTTCAAAGACACAGAAGCTAGTCAAGTATCTGACAAGAATCTGATTGTTGTTGGAGGTTCGTGTGTTAATACTGTTGCTGCTAGAATTTTGACTGGAAGCGAGGCTGCACTTTGTGGTGCTGACTTTACAGCTCAAGCTGGTGTTTCTACAGGCCAATTCTTACTTAAAGTTGCTGCTTCACCTTTGAATGCTGACAAGATCGCAATGCTTGTTGCAGGATATGATGCTGCAGACACTGCAAGTGGTGTTGACTATGTAACTAATGAGGCTCCTTCAACTGAGGTTGGAGAAATGAGACTTACTAGAGGAACTTATGACACTGTAACTGCTGCTGCTGACGCTGCTGCTTAAGAGTATATAGCTTAAATTTTTTATTTATTTTTTTCTTTTTCTTTTTTTTAAGAGGTGGTGAGAACTTTGTTAAATGAAGAAAAAAGATTGCTCAGAATTGGACATTTGTCACGATTCTTCGCTTAGGAATATTATTAATAGAAAATCAATCTTTAAGATAGTGGGTTAACTATTTAATTATTGTGAGTAATATCCAAATAATTAAGAGATAAAATTTAAAAAGTGTTATTGGTGGATATACTTATGAGAAAGATAGAAACAAAAGAAAGTAGAGAGAAAAAAGATAAGAGAAATAAATTAATTATAGGAATTATATTAATTGGATTAATGGTTGTGAGTACTGCAGGTTATGCTTCGTTTGGGGGTGGGGGAGGTGATGATTCTGAAAGTAAAGTTGTTTATAATGGTTATGAGTTTTTTGAATTAGGAAATGGGTATTGGGGAACAGTGTATGGAGAGGGTGAACTTATTACTGCTTATAATCCTGAAGAAACAGAAGAAATTATTGTTCCTTATGTTACATTAAATCAGTATTATGGAAATATTTTATATTTTGATTCTGAGAGCAAAGAAATAAAAGATGAGATATCAAGAGTTTTATTTCCGTATGTTACTAGGATACAAGATGGTTGTTTATATGAAGATGATTGTCAAGGAGACTGGCCAATAAAAAATTGTACAAGTAATATGATAATTGTTAGGAATTCTCCTGAAACTTATATTCAAAAAGAGGACAACTGTATAATGATTAATTATGTTAATGAATCTTTAAAAGTAGCAGATGCATTTATATTTAGAGCTTTTGAGATTACTTAAAAAATAATATGGGAGAAAAAGAAGATAAAATAATAGTGAAAAAGAAAGAGAAAGGAATAGAGAAAACAGTAGAAGCTAAATCAGGAGATGTGAATGAAGAAGAAAAAGATCCGAAGAAGAATAAAGAAAGAGAAGGACAATTTAAAGTTATATTTGTTGTTTTAGTGTTGATTTTAGTAGGAGTTGTTTTAGGTTTTTACTTATTTTCTGAGGGAACTCAAGTAAAGTATTCTGGTATGGAATTTGATATTGAACTTTATGGAAATATAAAAATATACCACACAATAATTCCTGTTTTAAATCAGTATGGTGAGCTTCAAGCTAATTATAATTTGTATTTAAGAAATAATCCTCATGATATTAAAGACATACCAATTCCTGCTGTAATCTCATTGAAAAGAAATATAATTCATTCTGCAAGTGCTGAGTTAGGTAATTGTAGTTTTGCTGGGATTGCAGGGGTTAATCTAGGGCAGTTTTTAGCTTTAGGAAGAAGTGTTACAACAGCGAGTATTGATAGGGATTATGCAGAAGAAAATGGATTTGATTTTGCTGATTGTAATGATGTGACAGATGATACTACTGTTATTGTAATAAAGCCTGGAGAAGAAACAAAGATAAGTGAAGTAAATGGATGTTATACTATTCAGTTTAAAGATTGTGAAATTCTAGAAGTTAATGAGAGATTTATATTAGGAGTTTTAGAGAACTCAAGAATGGGTTGATTTTTTATTTCTGACACTGAGAAATTTCTTGAGGAAATTCCGAGGTGATCAGAAATCTAGAGATTTTGATTTTCGATTTCTGACATATTCGATAACTGGGGGAATTATAGATATTATGATTATAATTAGAATGAATATTGATAAGTTTTCTTGAATAAATGGAAGGTTTCCAAATAAAAATCCTCCAAATAAAAATATTGCAATCCATGAGATTCCTCCGATGATATTAAAAAATAAGAATCGAGGGTAGTGCATTTTTCCTACTCCTGCAACAAATGGAGCAAATGTTCTAATTATTGGAATAAATCTGGCGATGATAATTGTTTTTCCACCGTACTTGTGATAAAATCCTTGGGTTTTTTCTAGATATTCTTGTTTGAAAATTTTACTGTTTTTATTTTTAAATAATTTTTTGCCAAAGTAGCTTCCAATCCAATAATTTACTGTGTCTCCTAATATTGCTGCTATACTTAAAATTATAAACAATATTATAACATTGAAAAGCCCTCTAGCTGCAAATGCTCCTGCTAAGAAAAGTAGTGAATCTCCAGGAAGAAAAGGAATTATAACTAATCCTGTTTCTACAAAAATAATTATGAAAAGTATTAGATAAGAATAAAGTCCAAAGTATTGGATTAACAAATCAAGATGTGTGTCTAAATGAATAAAAAAATTAAATACCTCTTTTAGTACCATTATTAGTTAATTGAAAGAAAGTTTATAAATATTTTATTTTGTATGAATCCACCCCCTTGAAATTTTGATTGCAATTATCTTCTTATTTGTGCAATCAAAATTTTTTTATTATTTCCCTAAGATATTAATTATTGTTTAATCAAAAGTGATAATTATTTGGATTTGTTTTTTGTAGAGTTCTTAGCAAATAAAGAATTAGAATATAAATATTTTATATCTGTATATGCTGGAATGTCTTTGATTTTGTAGATTTTTACGGTGATAAACCATATTAAAACAATAAATACTGTTGAGAGAAAGTACCAGAAAATCATGTGAGTTAAATCAAAGTATTTGAAGGAGTTTATTATTAAAACTGAGAAGATAACTATTCTTAGAACATTTATAACAAAGAAAAGAGCTGTAGAGAAGATTATTGATTTTATTCTTTGACTTAGTTTCATAGGGGTTGCAAAGTTTAGGGCAATAAGTAGAAAGTATGCTGCTCCTGCAACACATGCTTCAATTATCTCTATAGAGTGCTCTCCAATGAATAAAATATTTCCGACTAGTAATACTTCATAAAAGAGTTGTAAGAGATATTTTGTTAAGTAAATTGTTAGAGGTGTGAATATCAAATAAAGAATATAAAAATTTGAAAGAGCAAACACTACAATTATAAAATATCTTAAGAGTAGATTTATGAGTTTGCTCATAAATAAGTTAGTTAAGAAGTGTTTAAAAATTTATCTAGAATTATTCTCTTGAGATTCTTACAATCACAATTATGATTATTAAAACTAAGATAACATTAACTATGATTATAGCCCAGATGAATCCGTTTCCTTCGAATAGGTCTCCAAGACCTCCTAAGTCAGATCCTGCTTTTGAAACAGTAACAGTAACTGGTTGTTCTGTTGATTCGTTATCATATAATACTTTAATCTTAAATGTGTGGTCTCCTGCTGAATCTTCTTTTAAGTTAAATGTCATTGTAACAACTTTTGAATCTCCTGCATCTAGTGTAAAGATTCTTTCTGAAACTTCTTTTTCTTCTGCCCATGAATCATATCCTTCTGTAACAAATGTGTAAGATGTTGAAGTTGTTCCTGTGTTTGTAACTGTTGCTGTAACAATCATTTCTCCACCTTCTACAACTTCATCTGATTCTAGGAATGCACTGATTGAAGCTGATTTTCCTGATACACAGTTTCCTGTAACTTGAATTTTATCTGTTAATGTAACTGTCTCTGTATCACTATAAGTATCATCATCTTTATCATAGTCAAATTCAATTTCAAATTTTAATCTGTAATCTCCTTCTTCTGCATCTTGTGGAACTTCAATAGGGAATGAGATTCTTTCAGCTTTATCATCTTCATCTAGGTTTGTAATTGTTCTAACTATTTCATCATTTATATCTGTAGATTCTAATGTTACTCTAACTTTATCTTCTCTTTGTCTTCCTATGTTTGACATATATAAATCAACTTCTCCGCTTGAACCACAACTTAATACATCTGGAACATTTGAGTTTGTAATTCTTACATCGTTTTTTTCTCTATCAATTTCTAAAGGTATACCTTCTTCATCTGTATCTTGGTTTGATCTACCGTTTTCATTTACTGATGAACAATAACTATCTTCTGCACCTTCTTCAAATACTTTAACATATAGAACATATCTGTCTGAGCTTTTTTCTAAATCATGAGGAACATCAAATGTGAATTCAACTTCTTCTGTATCTCTATCATTAACTGAGATATCTTTATTGTCTCCAATATCTAAGAAGTCATTATCTGTTTTGTCATATATATCCCATTCAACTGTTGTGTCTAAATCATCGTCTCCTGCGTTTCTAACTTCAACATTTAGAGTTATAGTATCTTGAGGAAACCATGTCCAATCATCATCACTTGAACTTCCTGATTCATCCATATCTTTAATATATAAGTTTGATATGTTTAAAGGTCCATCTTCACAATATGATTTTTGATAATTAACTATTACTGACATTGTGTTGTTTGCATCTGCTGTGTCTGTTACTATTAAATCAGTTGAGTATCTTCCTATTTCTAAGTTTGAATCAGCTGAATCAACTTGAAGTGTTATAGTTTCTGTTGAATTTACAGTAGCTGAAGAAATTGGTTGGAATGTAACTTGTCTTCCATCTGTATCAATTATTGGAGCAATAGCAAAATTAAAAGTTGCTAAAGTTGGTGCGTTTTGATTTGTAAGTGTAATATTGTTTGATAATTGAGAATCTGAGAATTGAACTGTTGTAGGGCTCAAAGTAAAAGTAGCAGCATAAACTAAACTAATAGCTAGAATTGCTGTCATTAATGTTAAAATGATCTTATTTGGTCTCATTTTGTTATAATTCTTGAGTTGTAACGCTTTTTAAACTTTTCTATACTGCAGTATATATTTAATTTTTTGGGAAAAAAGAAAATAATAAGATTTATAAAAGAATTTGCCGTCTATAATTTGTAAAAAAGGAGGTTTTATTATGGCAAAAGGAAAAGAAAACATGATTGGTGCATGGGCGTTTTTAATTGGTGTTGTACTAGCAGTTATCATTGGATTGTTTGCAGCTCAGTTGAGTTCAGGTACATCGAAGTGGATAACTATCTTGCTACTGGTTTTGGGTTTGTTAGTAGGGTTACTTAATGTAGGAACAAAAGATGCTACAACATTCTTATTAGCAGGTGCAGTATTGGTTATTGTTAGTTCAATGGGAGCATCAGCATTAATGGTAGATGGTCTTCCACAAATTCAATCAATATTAGAAGCATTGATGAAGTTATTTGTACCAGCTACAATTATAGTTGCTTTGAAAGCAGTATTTGTAATTGGACGAGATTAAATTTATTTTAATTTTACTTTTTACCCTAAAAATTTTCTAAGAAAATTTTGGGGCCACGAAATTCGGGCTGTGCTCCTAAAAAATCGCAAGCGATTTTTGGGAACTTCAACTCTAAAGAGATTGAAGTCTATGCACAGACGTCTTGAGAATTTCGTCGGTTTTATTTTTTATTTTAGGACTAGTTGATAGTCTATTATATTATTAGAATCATCTTGTATTCTTGGGCAGGCTGTGTTTACAAAGAAATCAATGTTTGGGAAGTTTTCAAGCTCATTTATATTAAGATTATTTGTGATAAAGATGTAGGCTTTTTTGCCTTGTTGTTGTATTTGATTTTTTAGTTTTTCAGCAATTTTTAGATTATATTGGCCTTTTTTTGTTGATACAATTATTCCTATTGAATTAGCAGAGTAAAATCTGGATAGTTTTCCTTTGATTTTTTGGTTGTGTTTTGTTATTTCAGACTGAGGAATTTTTTTGAGTTTATTGCTATATAGATTATAAGTGTAGATTTCTGTGTTTTGAGAATATAGATTTGTTATGTGGAATGTTCCGTCTCCTATATATATAATAGGAAGTTTTGTTGAGAGTTTAGAGCAGCCGAGAATTTGTCTTGCTTGTTTTATGTTTTTGAATTTATTTTTTAGTTTTAGAGCAATATCTTTGTATTGAATTGTATAAACTAAACATAATTGTTTTGGTAGCTTAGAGATTGGAAACTTGTTTAGATTAAAGTTTATTTTTCTTTTTGCTTCTATGAACATTACTTTCATGCTAGACACCTCCTGTCTTCACTTGTTGGTCGTTTTGTATCTTGCTCCCAACCTCGCTCGTCAGTCATTTGTATCTCCTCGTGAGATTGCTCGTCGTGAAATCACTCGCCTCCAACGGTTCATCAGAAACTTTAGTTTCTGAGTGCCATCAAAATCTAAAAGATTTTGAGGTCTAGCGAACTTCCCTCTATGATTTGGAAAATCTTTGATTTTCATATCTATACTATATAAGAAGTATTTTTAAATTTGATTAATCAGTCAAATGTTTCTACGTTATCTTGAGGTTCTATTTCTACTCCATCAGAATGAACATGTGAGGATTCCATATGTGTAGGGCCTTTTGTAATTTCTGCAAATTGTGGTGTTGCTATGATTGTATTTTCTCCAAATCCTGCAATTGTTCCTTCTAATGCATCAGTAGTTTTTTTTATTTTTGTAATTGCTCTTTTTAATTCTATTACATCTTTTTGCTTTAGAAGTTTGATGTCAACTACAGCAATAGTATATCCTTCTCTTAATGCGTTTAAGATTTCAGGAACACCTTCAAAACTTTTCAAAACAAATGGACGAACTTTTATCTTTGATTTTTTTGATTCTTGACCTAAATCAATTTCAACATAATCATCTCCAAATTCTTCCTCTTTTGATCTACTAAACCATCCCATGAAAATGTGATGAGCTTTAACTTTATAAAGATTTCTATGGTATTTTAATAGTTATTTAAGTATCTACTTTAGAACTATTTTTTCTGTAATTCGCTTCTTAATTTTTCAATTTGATCTTTTATTGTATTTTCTTGTTTTTCTATTGACTTAACTCTTAATAAAAAGACTTTGTTCTTTTCTTCAAGCTCTTTTGTAACTGTTTCTTTTCCTGTTTTTAGCATAATTTGCCCAACAATTTTGTAAACATCTTCATTAGATTTGTCAATCTCTTTTAATGCGTTTTCAGTTTCGTTGATTTCCAATTCAAATGCTTGCCTCTGCATTAAAATTCCCTGAAGATTTTGTTCTAGAATTTGAAGTTCTTGAATTTTCTTTTGGTCTGCCATTTTATTAGTTTAATACTTAATAATCACTCTGCTTTTACTTTAGCGATATGTTTTCTTGGTTTGAAAAAGATTTTAGAACCACAATGTACACAAACAAATCTTTTTTCAAGATTATTTGTTGTTATTGCTTTTCCACATTTGAAACATTTGTATGCTGCCATATTAATTTATTATATATTTAGTTTAAATAACTATCTGTCAGAAATATAAAATATCTCTGAGCAACTGAAAGTCTCTTGCTCGCCTCTGCCCTCAATAGATTTAACGACTTTCATTTAAATGTATATGTTCCTCCTGCAATTTTTTTTAAACATTTTTTACATTTCCAAATTCCTTGTGCCTCTCTTTTAAGAGTTCCTTTACATAGGGGACATTCTTGTTTTTTTCTCTGCTTTGATTCGACTTCATTTAATTTAATTCTTATTCTCTTTCCGTATCCTGCTCCGAATCTTCCTGCATGTTTTATTTTCTTTGTTGTCATGTTAATATTACTTTCAATTAATGTTTTATAAAGTTATTGGGTGGGTTGTCCCCATCCGCCTTTCTGATCCTCTCTTCCTGCGGGCATCCTCGGCTGCGCCTGTGGTGCTCCTCGATGCGGAGGACAGAAATGGGGCTGCCCAGTCCTAAAAATCGCATTGCGATTTTGGGAACTTCAACTCTAAAGAGATTGAAGTATTTGAACTGGTTCAAATCCTGACTCCGAGCCTCGCTCGCCCATGTTTTTTGATTCCCCTACCTTCTCCACTCGAGCCCACACTCGTTAATCGTTTTTTATCGCCTCGTGTAAACTCTCGCCACTCGCGAAACTTCTCGATGGGGCTGCCCAGATTTGAACCTAGAACCTCCTGCGGGTTCTAGTTATTCCAGCATCCAAAACCTAGGTTCTCTTGCTTCGCAATTCACTCCTATCTTCAAATCTCTGAGCTCGAAGCCTCGCTCGCCCATGTTTTTTGATTCCCCTACCTTCTCCACTCGCGAAACTTCTCGATGGGGCTGCCCAGATTTGAACCTAGAACCTCCTGCGGGTTCTAGTTATTCCAGCATCCAAAACCTAGGTTCTCTTGCTTCGCAATTCACTCCTATCTTCAAATCTCAAGTGGGGCTGCCCAGATTTGAACTGGGGTTATGAAGTTTTTTGTAGCAAGCAACAATAGTTTTTGTTGCACTTCCCAAACCTCACGTACTACCAAACTATACTACAGCCCCTTAGAATTATGATAAATATGTAATTTATAAAGATATTGTTTAAGCCAGACAACCTAACGGTTTCCGGAAGAACTTTAGTTTTTCTAGACTATTGAAATATAAAGATTTCAAGGTCTTGGCTAGTTTTCCCTTGAATTAGTAATTTTCTCAAAATCAGATTTATTATTTCTTTTCTGCTGGTGTTGGTGTTCCTTCAGCTGGTGCTTCCCCTTCAGCCCCACCTTCCTCTGATTCAGCTGGTGCTTCCCCTTCTGCTGGAGCTGCTGTAGCTGCTGCTTTAGCTTCTTCAGCTAATTTATCAGCTTCTTCTTCAGCTTTAATATCTGCTGATTCTTTAGCGTGAAGTTTATCAAAGAACTTTTTGAGTTTTTCTTTTTTCTCTGGAGAGACTTCTGTTTTTTGTTCATTAATTTCAGTATCATATTTTCCCTGATGAATTTCATCCTCAATATCTTTTGGATCTTTGTTGTCAATTAAAACTCCTAAAGAAACACAACTTCCTACAATTGTTTTTACTGCTGCTTTAAAATCAGATACAATCATACTTGGGTATTTTGTTTTTGTAATCTTTATTATTTGTTCTATTGAAATATTTCCTGCTTTTTCTTTTTTAGCTTGTCCTGAACCTTTTTCTAATCCTAATTCTTTTTTTATTAATTCTGAGGCTGGAGGTGATGAAACTGAAACAGTGAAATCTTTTGTAGCTGTATTTATATCAAGCTCAACAGGAACTTTCATTCCTTTGAAATCTTTTGTAGCTTCATTAACATCAGACATAATTTTTCCTAGATTTACACCCATAGGTCCTAATTGCTGAGAAACTGCAGGGCTAGGTTTCATGTTTCCACCCTCTACTAACATTTTTACAATCATGCTAGACAACCTCCTGACTTCACTCGTTGGTCGATTGTATCGCCTCGTGAAATCACTCGCCTCCAGGAATTTCTAGCGAACTTCCCTCTATGATTTGGAAAATTTGCAATTTTCATATCTCGTCTCTCCATCATATTAAATCTCCATCACCTTGAATATCTTCATCTTTATTACTATTAACTTCATCTTCATCTGTATCTTCTTCACTTTCACGTCTTATAACTTTTATATTGTCAATTTTTACTGTAGCTGGTATTGGGATTGCAGCTCCTAACAATATTACAACTGCTTCACCTTTTGCCTTATCAATTCTTGTTACTTTAGCTTTCTCCTTTTTAAAAGGTTCGCTTAAGATTTCTACAATGTCTCCTTTTTCAATGTTTACTTGTTCAACACTTGGTTCAATCATATTTTTAATTTCTTCATAACTTACTTCTTTTCCTAGAATTCCTTTAACATATGGGAGATTAAATGCTGCTTCTTTTGCAGTATCTTTATCTACAGCTTCAAGAATTATATATCCTCTTAATCCGTGAGGACGTGCAATTGAAAATACTTCTAGTTCTTTTTTTTGAACTTTCTCACTAATCATTTCCATTGCTTTATCTTCTTTGTTTGTTGTAACTTTTATTATGAAAATCATTTTATCTTGTTAACACCAGCTCTTAATTATCTAAGAACTAGATATAGATAGTTGATATTTTGGGTATAAAAACTTTTCTAAAGTTTTTAAATCATTCAAATTTGAAAATTTGAAAATTTGAAGATATATAAATTTTTCTAGAATACACTCAGAGCTATAGTTATAATAAATCCTATAAATCCAATTATTAAGATTCCTATTGCTGATACTTTTGCAATTGTTTTGAATTCCATTGATGAAGGTTTTTTCAAAACTCTCCATACTCTTAATGATTTTGATATAAATTGTTTTATTGCCATGAGAATATAATAATTAGGGTGTTTTTAAATTTTATCATTCAATAAACTCTATCCCTAATTCGTCAGAAATATCTCCGGTTTGTTTGTGTTCAAAGGTTTCGTCTGTTCCGAGAATTTGAGAGGATTTAACTCCTGTAACTATTACCATTACTCTTAATGATTTTTCCATATCTGCTGAGATTTGAGCTCCCCATATTAATCTGGCGTCGTCACTTAATTTTGTTCCTACATATTCTATTATTGCTTTTGATTCATCTAAACTTAAGTCTGGGCCTCCAATAATGTTAACTAAAGCACCTGTTGCATTGGATACATCTACATCTAATAAGGGATTGTTTATTGCTTTTTCAACTGCTTCTAGTGCTCTGCTTTGTGAATCTGCTTCTCCCATTCCAATTAGTGAAACTCCTCCGTTCATCATAACTGCTCTGATGTCTGCAAAATCTAGATTTACTAATCCTGCTTTTGTTACTAGTTCTGTTGTCCCTTTTACTGCATTAGTTAAAATTTCATCTGCGATTTTGAAAGCTGTGTGTAATGGGAGTTCTGGGGCAAGTTCTAATAATTTATCATTAGGGATTACTATTAAAGTGTCAACAGTGCTTTCCATTCTCTCTAATCCATACATTGCGTTTTCTATTCTTTTTCTTCCTTCTATTGTGAATGGTAGAGTTACAATTCCGATTGTTAAGGCTCCTGCTTTTTTAGCTGCTGCAGCAACAACTGGAGCTGCTCCACTTCCTGTTCCACCACCTAACCCACAAGTTATGAAAACCATATCTGTTCCTGCGAATTTCTTTTTTAGTTCTGTTTCTGATTCATGAGCTGCTTCTTCACCTATTTTTGGATTGCTTCCTGCTCCTAAACCACGAGTTAGTTCTCTTCCTAACAAAATCTTATAATCTGCATTTGAATATAATAAATCTTGAGCATCTGTATTCATTGCTATTAACTCTGCTCCTTTTATTCCAATTTCTCTCATCCTAGAAAGAGTATTTCCTCCTCCTCCACCTATTCCTACAACTTTTACTTTTGCGTTTTGTTCATTAAGGATTTCTTCTAACTCTCTATTTATCTCCATTAAATGATCTTGAGGGGGTGATATTTGGCTTGGAGGAGCTTGAGAACTATATGAAGGAGTTGGTGGAGATTGTGAATTATTTTCAGAATCTATTTGATCTAATACCTCATTTGTGTCCATAAATAAGTTTGGGAGAATTACTTTATAAGGATTTATGTGATTTTTTGTGTATTTTTGAGTATCTACTTCTTTTCAGATTCTTTTGAAGAATCAGATTTTACTTCGATTTCTAAATCTAGAATTTCTTTAAATTTGTCTTTGAATAGCATTACAATTTGTTCAAAATTTTTGTCTTCTTTTGATGGTGAGAAGATTATTTTTTTAGCTTCTACGTTAAATGGAATTTCTTTTTTAAAGAAGTATAAAGATAGTGCTTTAACTTTTTCATTTAAGTCTGTAACTTCACCTATTACTTCTAAATCATATTCAACTTCTTTTCCTGCTAAGGGGTTATTGAAATCTACTATGACTCTTCCCCCGGAAACTGCAGAAATTTTTGCAATCATTCCATCGAAGTTTAAAATCATTCCTGGTTGAGGATTCATATTTTGTTTTGAAAAAACAGACATTGGCATTGTTTTGATTAGTTCTCTTTTTCTTTCACCAAATGCTTTATCTGGAGTTAAATCTAAATGATACTTTCCTGGTTTTTTATCTTTTAGAAATTCATCAATTGAAGGAAGAATCATGCCTTGATCAATACATATTACTAAAGGACGATCTTTTATGTCTAAATCTATTTTTTTAGCTTCTTCAGGAATATTTGTGTCAAAGATATCTTGGTTTTTGACTTTTCCTATAAATTTTAATTTTATGAATTTATTTTCTTTTTTCTTTTCTTGTTTATTTCTCTGTTCCATATTTTAGCTTAATAAAGAGTATTTTTAAGTTTATGGTTTAGGGAACTTTTATAAATGGAAAATTTCTAGATAAGACATGAGTAAGTTAATTAATGCTACTGATGCAAAAGTAGGGACAGTGATTAAGATTGATGGTGTTCCTTGTACAGTTAAAACTTTAGATAAATCTAAATCAGGAAAGCATGGGGCGGCGAAATGTAGAATTGAAGCAATTAATATTATCGACGGGAAAAAGAAAATTATTGCAGTTCCTGGACATGAGAGATTTGAAGTTCCTATGATTAATAAAAAGAAAGGACAGATTTTAAGTATTGAGGGAGAAAAAGCTAGTATTATGGATTTAGATAGTTATGAAACTTTAGATGTTATACTTCCTGAAAATATGAAAGAAGAAGTTAAACTTGAAGACCAGGTTGAATATTGGGAAATTGAAGGAACGAAAATTATTAAAAGGAAGAATTAAGATAAAATTTAGGAGAAATTAAAAACTTAAACTCTTAAGACTGCGCCTACGCGCAGAGTGAGTTGAACGAGTTTAAGACATCGGAAATCAAAGATTTCCGGGGTATTTAAATTTTAAAAAAATTTAAACATGGCAAAAATACAAGCAGCACAAAATAGAATGTTTAAGAACGTATTTGTATGTAAGAAATGCGGGACTAAGATAAAAGCAGATAGCAGAAAAATTATAGAATTAAAGGTTAAGTGTAGAAGGTGTCAGAGGAAAGCTTTTAGAGCAATAAAAAAAGGTAAATAATAATCATGGTTAGTTTTTTTATATATGATATGATTTTTCTTGTACTGTTTAGTTTGTTTGTAGTTGTATTTCTATATAAAAGAAGAAAGAATTTGAAGAGAGAAGGAATTTTATTTTTATATAGAACTAAGATAGGGCTGAAAGTTATAGATTATGTTGGTGGAAAATATAAAAGAACATTGAAATTTCTTCAGTATCCAATTATTATTCTGAGTTATGTTTTGATGATTTTAATGACGTGGATGTTGATAAATGTGTTAAAGTTGTATATGTTTTCTCCACAGATTACTGAATTTTTTAAAGCTCCTCCTTTATTGCCTTTGGTTCCTTATATTACTTCAACATTTGATTTGAATAGTTTTTTACCTCCTTTATATTTTACATATTGGATAATTTCTATATTAGTTATTGCAATTGTTCATGAATTTGCTCATGGAATTTATGCTAAGTATTATGGTGTTAAAATTAAATCAACTGGTTTTGGATTTTTAGGACCTTTGCTAGCAGCTTTTGTTGAGCCAGATGAAAAAGCTCTAATGAAAAAATCAAACAAACAACAATTGTCGGTTTTAGGTGCTGGAGTTTTTGCTAATGTTATAACTGCTATAATTTTCTTTTTTCTGATATGGGGTTTTTTTAGTATTGGTTTTGTTGAAAGTGGAGCTATGTTTTCTTCATATAGTTATAATATAATTCATAAATCAAATTTAACAAATATTAATGGTGTTGATGTGACAATAGATAGTGCTGAAGGTTTGATTGATAGTATTGATGATGAAAGTTTTGTTGAGGTGAATTATGATTATGTTTTGAAGAAGGAAGATTTAGTTAGACAGATTGAAAGTGATTCTGAATATATGCAAGTTTTTCATGATCTTCCTGCTGTGAGAAATGATCTTAAAGGAGTTATAGTCGAGGTGGATGGAGTTGAAATAAAGAATCAAGAAGATTTAACAGTTTATATGAAAGAGAGAAAAGTAGGTGAAGAAATTATTTTGAGAACAATATTTGATGATGAGGAGATTGAATATAAAATTGAGCTTGGAAAAGATCCTAATAATGAAGAGAGAGCTGTTTTAGGAATTACATCTACAAAAAATGTTAAAAGAATTTTAGAGAGTTTTGCTTTTTTCAAAAATCCAGGAACATATTATGAATCTAGAGTTGATGGGATTACAATTTTTATTTATTATTTGTTATGGTGGATATTTTTAATTAATGTTGCTGTTGCATTGTTTAATGCTCTTCCGATTGGAATTGTCGACGGTGGGAGAATTTTTTATATAACAATGTTATCATTAACAAAGTCTAAAAAGTTTGCAGAGAAGTCTTATAAGATTGTAACATGGTTCTTTATACTTTTGTTCTTTGCGATGATGTGGTTGTGGGTTAGAGCGCTCTAATTTGTCGACGGTAAAAATTACAATTTTTATTTATTATTTGCCATTAATTGATAGAGGGAAAGATATTTAAATAAAAAAATGTTATTTAATTAAGAGAATATAAAAAATATTTTCAAAACTAAATTTAAAAAAAGAGGTAAAAATGGCAAAAGCAAAAAAGAAAGCGGTGAAGAAGAAAGTTGTTAAAAGAAAAGCAGCTGTGAAGAGAAAAGTTGTTAAAAGAAAAGCTGTGAAGAAGAGAGTAGTGAAGAAGAAGACAACAAAAAAATCTGCTAAGAAAAAGAAAAGACGATAAGTCTTATAATTAATTTTTTATTTTTTAATTCTCGATTGAGAAGGTTGGGTGGTTGGTTTAGTTTTTAATCTATAATTTTAAAAGAGTGTTTAGATATTTATATTTATGATTCCAAAGAAACTTAAGGACTTGTTAGAAAAACAACATTATAGTATTTTTTGTGGACATTGTGCTTTGCAAGTTTGTAGATGGTGTAAACATAGTTTGTTAGATGAAGGAGTTTGTTATAAAGAACAATTTTATGGAATTAAATCTCATAAATGTTGTCAGATTTCTCCTGCTGTAGCTTGGTGTCAAAATAAATGTGTTCATTGTTGGAGGCCAATTGAACTTTCATTAGGAAGTGAGATGAAAGGAAATTTAGCTGAGCCCAAAGAGATTATATTTAATTCTATACAAGCTCAGAAAAAAAGGCTTACTGGATTTAAGAGTAATAAAAAAATTAATATGGAAAAATGGGAAGAAGCTCAAGAACCTGATCAGTTTGCAATTTCATTAATTGGAGAGCCATTGATTTATCCTAAGATGATTGAGTTGATTAATGAGTTGAGGAAGCAGAAGAAGAGTAGTTTTATTGTTACAAATGGTTTAGTTCCTGAAAGATTGAAAGAGATGATTGATAAAAAAGTTTTTCCAACTCAGATTTATATTAGTTTAAATTGTCCAAATAAAAAAATGTATGAAGAGTGGCATAAGAGTTGTGAAAAAGATGCTTGGAAAAAGTTTAATGAGTCGTTGGGTTTGTTGAAGGATATTAGAAAAAAAGGAGGGAGAACTGTTTTGAGAATGACGTTGGTTAGAGATTTGAATATGAATGAGAAGATGATTGATGAATATGTTAAGTTGATTAAGAAAGCCTCTCCGCAGTTCTTAGAATTAAAAAGTTACATGGCAGTAGGTTACGCAAGGAATAGATTGGGGTATGAGAGAATGCCTTTTCACGAAGAAATAAAAGAGTTTGCTGAGAAACTTTCTAAGAAATTAAAGATGAAAGTTTTAGATGAGCATGAGTTTTCTAGGGTTGTTTTGTTGGGGAGGAAGAAGGGGGATATGAAGATTTCTAAGGTTTAAATATTAATATGTTTCTTAATTTTATTAGTTAATCTAAAACTATTAGCCCATTTTGCATAAGCTTGCCAGCCTTGAAAGCTTTCTTCTAATTCTTCTCTATCATTAGACTTTTTTATTCTTGATAACATTTGTCTAATATTTCTTTGCCTTAATAACTTGAAGTAATAAAAATTTCTGAAACCTACAAAATCTATTCCTTTTGCTAAGGGAATTATTTTGGATTTGTCTGGATGAAGTTCTAGTTTTAATTCTGCTTTTAGAAATTTATCAATTTTCTTTTTCCATGTTTCAAGTTGTGATTTGGAGTTATGTAATAATATAAAATCATCAACATATCGAATATAACATTTTGCTTTTAATGTGTGTTTAACAAAAGAATCTAATTTATTGAGATATATGTTTGCAAAGAACTGAGATGTTAAGTTGCCAAGAGGCATTCCTTTATTTATTAATAATTTGTCCCCGTCTCTCTCTGAAATATTATTTAATATTTGTTTTATCAACCATATAGCTTTTTCATCTTTTATTTTTCTTTTTATTCTACTTATTAGAATATTGTGGTCTACTTCTTGAAAATAGTGTTTGATATCTGCTTTTAAACAATAACCATAAACAAAGTTTGTATCATTAAATTTGTTTCTTATTAATTTTCCATTTCCTGAAATTTTGCTCATGAATTTTTTTAGTCTGTCTAAAGCAAATAAGTTTCCTTTTCCTTTACGATTTGCACAAGAATCATAAATAAAAGTTTTATCAAAAATTGATTCTATAATTCTAACAATTGCGTGATGAATAATTCTATCTCTGAAATTTGACTTGCTTATTTTACGTGTTTTTGGATCTCGTAAAATAAATGTCTTCAAGGGTTTAGGACAATAAGTTTGATTTTGCAATTCTTTTTGTAACTGAAATAAATTGCCTATTGTGTCAAATTCAAATTCAATTACATAATCTTTTTGTGTTTTTCCTTTTCTTGCTCTTCTCCAGGCCCTTATTAAATTATCAATTGAGACTATCTGCTCATATAAGTTTTTGTGGGATTTCATTTTAAAAAAGTCCTAGAGATGAACTATTCCGAGCCTAGAAGTCTCGTTTTATATCCGGGCTATAAAATTTCGAGTTCTGAGGATTCCTGTTGCAGTTGAGGTTAGACCTCTCAGCATAAGCGTTAACCCTCGCGGCTCTAAGTAGCATGTTCACCAAAACAGAAAAGTTTCTGTCACACTACAATTTTAATTTTCATAAATAATTACTAATTATCATTGCTGTATTTTACTGGCAAAAAAATAAAAAAATGCACTATGAACATACGTGTAGTCCAGATTTTTCTCTCGAATTAAATACTACAAGAGAAAAATTCTCTAGGACAGAAAATTAAGAAAAAATAAATTAATAAAATTAATTATTCTGCGGTGTCGTGCGCTTCGCGCACATGACGTACCCCGAGCCTAGAATACGAGCCCTGAGGATACCTGCCGCAGACGAGGAAAGACCCCCCAGCACAAGCGCCAACCCCCGCGGCTCTATCTTGTCTAGGATGCCAGAAATAAGTATCTCCAGATTTTACACCTTTTCTAGGGAATCCTTGTGCAGTTGAATTGGCAACCCAATCTCTTAGATCAATTCCTTTATCCCTCATTAGACAAGTTGTTAGTCTTTGGGAATATCTAGGAACTAGATTTTCTCCATCTGGGGCATAATTTTTATTTAATACTAACCCATCATCTCCTTGTGTAAAATCATCTTCATACCATTCTGATCTCCAAGGAGCTCTTACACCTGCTATTTCATCAAATATAGCTGATAATTCTGTTCTTGAAACTTTCTTTCCATTTCCATCATAAGCTTTTCCAGATAATAATAATGCAAAAACATCTTTTGCTATTCTGAAATTTTGGGTTCTTCCCTCTAAAGCAAGATTTAATCTTACAGCTTGTTTTTTATTTATATGTCCAACATAACCTCTACCGTTTTTCTCTGTTGTACTATTTTGTAAATTTAATCCTAATGTTTGCCCTGCTGCTTGAACAGCTGAAGTTGCTCCTAATCTATATTTACAAACCAATAAATCAGGGTAGCCATCTCTTCCTTTTTTTGCTTCTAAAAATAAATAATCAGAAGGGTCTACTTCGAAACCTGCTCTTGCTGGCTCTGTAGGTTTTTGTGTTTCAACTAATCTATAGTCTACTCCAGCAGCATCTAATAATCTTAATGCTCTTGGATCTTCTGTATCAAATCTTGGTGTCATTTTTAATTATTTAGTTGGTTTATCATCGGCGCACGCGCCTTCGGCGCAAGGGAATCCCCCGAGCCTAGAATCCGAGTACTGAGGACTCCTGTAGCAGTCGAGGAGAGACCTCTCAGCACAAGCGTTAACCCTCGCGGCACTATCTTGTCTTGGATGCAAGAAATAAAAGTTTTTTCCTGCTTCAAAACTATTAACCTTGGATTTTTGTGTTGGTAGTCCTTGAGAATTTAGTGAATCTAAATCTGCCAGTCCATCTTCAGTTAGACAAGGTTCTAAAGGTTGTCTTGATAAAACTGGTTCTCCTTTGTCATTTAATCCAGCTATTGTAACTAAATCTAAACCTAAGTGTCCTTCTCCTTTTGGAAATCTTGCATTTAACCAAACCCAATTATTATGATTTAATGTATGGGTATATTGACTTAATCTTTCTCCTTCAATTAAATTTCCTGCTGCATCATATAAAACTCCTCTTCCTTGTACTGCCAAGTTTACGTTTCTATAGTGGGGCATAAACTGAGCTGGGGTAGGAACAAATTTTCCATCTCTTAAAACATTAACAATTGTATCTTCTTGGTTACTTCCATTATATTCTTGAATCATTGAAATTGCTGAATTCGCTGCTAAGTTCTCTATATCTCCTTGTTGCATTAAAACATAATTTGCTGGATCAAATTTAACTGCTGTCTGAAAAGCATCAACTTGTCTAGGAAAAACATAAACTCTGTTAGGAGTAGCTACAAAAACTTCATTTGGACCAGGTTCTATTTTTCTTGCTTTAATTTTAACTCCCATATTTTTCAGAGAGAATCATAGTTTTTAAATCTTTTTATTATGTTATCTTTATATAGTAATTACATCAAAGTTCAACAACTCCCTTAGAAGTATATACAACAAACTTAACTCCGACAGGAAGATTAAGTAAAGCTGAGATAAGTGCCATGTGTTCTTTTCCTGTTCCTGATGCAATTGAGATTGCTGTTTCTAATCCTTTAATTTTTCCTTGGAGTTTTGATTTAATTTCATCTCTTAATTGAAGAACAGGTTGATTAGTATTTATCTGAATTACTTCATTAGGTTTTGAAGTTGGTATTGTTTTATTGTTTGCTGATAAAATTATAATATTATCCCAGTCTCCATTTTGTATTAAACTGTTTAGTTGAGGAAGATTTTCTTCTTTTTCGGATAATATAATTATTAGTTCCATTATTTGTTTAAATTGAAAATGTTTATAAGGTTTTATGTGTTCTAGCCTATAGAAAGATTTATATAAGTTTATATAATATATAATTATATATAGAATGGAAAAAATAATACATTACCCAAGTCTTAGAACTATGCTAATGGTGGAGAAGGTTTTGAAGAAAATGGATACTACTATTTCTAGAGAAGAAATTAAAAGAAGACTTCCTAAAAAACTTATGCATCAAACATTGAACCTGATATTAAATTATTTAGAAGAAAAAGGGATGATAATTGATGGGCCTAAGGGGGTGTTATGGATTTATAATCCGAGTCCTAAATTAAAAAAAGCTATTGAGAAGGGAAGAGAAATATAGATAAATTTTTAAGTATCATTAATATTAATTATTAAGATGGAAAAAGAAAATCTGGAGTTTAATGTTGTAATAGAACAGGATGAAGATGGGATTTATGTAGCGAGAGTTCCTGAATTAGAAGGGTGTTATACCCAGGGAAAGACAGTTGAAGAGGTTGTGTCGAGAATTAAAGAAGCTATTGAAGTATGTTTAAAAGGAGATGATGATATAATTCCTATGAAATTTATTGGATTACAAAGAGTACAGGTAGAAAAAGAAAATCAGAATATTGTTTAAGATGGTGAAGCTTGTTCCTATTTCTGGAAAAAAGTTTTGTAAGATATTAGAAAAATTAGATTTTGAAAAAATTTATGGAAAAGGAAGTCATGTAAGATTTAAACATCCTGATGGAAGAAGAACAGTAGTTCCTGTTCATGCAAATGAAGATTTAGGAAAAGGGTTATTAAGAGAAATATTAAATCAGATTAAATTGAGTAAAGAGGATTATGAAGAATTAAGAAGGAAGGTTTAATCTATAGAATAATTTATAATACATAGTTTCTTATTTAACATATGGTTGCAAGAGATATTCCGTTGAATGAAATTACATTGAGAAAGTATGAAAAACCTTATGCTGGAGATAAGAGGGAGATTATGAAGAAGACTTGTTTGAGCTTGGGTTTGTTGCAGTCAGGAGATTCTAGAGATGTTATTACAGATATAATGATGGTTTTGTTAGAGGGTAGGAAACATAAAGATAGGATGAGTTCTGATGAGATTAAAAAGAGAGTTGAGAAGATGAGAGAGAAGCATAATCTTGAGATGAAAGGAATTGCTGAGTCTAATATTCGGAGACAGTTGAAGAGGTTGAGAGATTTGATGATAGTTGATAAGAAAGAGAATCTGTATCATTTGAGTGAGCATGAATCTCTTTCACATATATTTGAACATAAAATTGAGAAGTTTATTTTGCAGCAGACTATTGATAGGGTTAAGGAGTATTTGGTGGAATTAGAAAGGGAGGAAGGAGATAAAAATGTTAAATAAAGATTTGAATGGATATTCAGTTAGAGGTAGAGCTGCAAGAGCAGCATATGATGGAGATTCTAGAGTTGATGAAGATGTTGTTTTGGCTGCTCAGAGAGGGAATAATGATGAATTGTTTCCTGGGGATTTGGATGCTCCGGGGCGTGAAGTTAAGAAAAGGGAAGAATAATTACTATCTATCTTGATCTGCTGGTGGAGAATCTCTTACTTTAATTTCTAACTTTATGTCTTTACCAAATCGTTTTGATGCTTCTTCTAAACTTCCCCTAAAGTCCCCAAGTTTGGTACCCCAAGCAAGCCACATAGGAACAGTTTCAGATTCAGAAACCTCAGGACTCACTGCAGCACCAGGATTTGCAGCTACTTCATAAGTATAAATTGGTTCATATTCTCCTGGCCCCATTTTCTAATTACACAATGTTATTATTTAAAGATTTATTTAGTAGAACATATAGTTTTATAACCCCCAGCTTAATTCTTTCTCAGGTAATTAATTGAGTTAAGGGGATTTGGGGGTGGTGGAGAAAGATGAATAATATTCTAGAGAATATAAATTATTAAATAGTGTGCCTATTAACAAAAAGTATGATACTTAGATGGTCTAAATTAGGAAGATTAGGGGGAGCATTTCTAAGAAATGTTGTCAGAGCTAGAGAAGATTTAGAGAAGGGGAGGAAGGTTGATCCTCGTTTTTATAAAGAAAGATTTGTTCAAGAAGTTGAAGAAGCAATAAATGAACCAAGTATTAGGGAAACTGAAGGAATCAGAGACTATGAATTGAGGAGAATGATTGAAGTTGCAGGGAGAGTAAGATGGGATACTATTTCTGGGATTAATGCTTTATATAGAACTTATTCTAATATTAGTGGTGAGAATTTTCCTAATTATTCTTTGGCTGCATAAACTTTAAATACCCAAAATTCTAACCCTTAATATCATACTACATCGCTGAAGTTCAAAATTCTGAACACAGGCGCATTATGTAGAAGATAATAGTAAAATGGATAGCACAAAGATTGTGAAAGCTCTTGCTGAGCTAAGGAAAGAGAAAGAACGAAAGTTTGATCAAACTATAGACTTAATTATAAATCTAAAAAATATTGATATGAGAAAAGAGAGTGTTAGTTTATTTGTTCCTGTGCCTCATAAAATTAAAGAAGTTAAAGTTGCAGGAATTTTTGAGAAAAAGAGTGATTTGGTTGATGATACAATTACAGCTACAACTTTAGAAAGTTTGAAAGATGTTAAAGAAATTAAAAAGATAGCTGCTCAGTTTGATTTTTTTATGGCGAATGCTAAACTCATGCCAAAGGTTGCAAGTGTTTTAGGAAGATATCTAGGTCCTATGGGAAAAATGCCTTCTCCTCAATTAGGGATAGTGCCTCCTGGAGAAGATGCTGCTTCTATTAAAGATGTTAAAGATAAAATTGATAAAAGTGTTAAAGTAAAACCAAAAGAACCTTCGATAAAAGTTGCTATTGGAAAGTCTTCGATGAAAGATGAAGAAATTGTTGCTAATATTAATGCTGTTGAAGCTGGTGTGATTAAAGCTCTTCCTAGAGGAAAAGAAAATATTAGAAATATTTTAATTAAATTTACAATGACAAAACCGATTAAGGTTGATTAAGATGGAAGAAGAAGTAAAAGAAGACGCTCAAGAAGAGACAAAAGTTGAAGAAGCCTCAGCAGATAAAGTGAAAGAAGAAACTGAAGAAGAATCAAAACCAGAAAAAAAGAAAAAAGCAAATGCTCCTGAAGCTCATGTTAATCCGTCAAAAAAGAAACTTGTTAAAACATTAGTGAATTTAATAAAAGAAAATAAGAGTTTTGTTGTTGTGTCTGTTAAGAATATTCCTGGGAAGCAATTTCAAGAGATTAAAAAAGTTTTGAGTGAAAAAGTAAAACTAAAATATGTTAAGAAGAGTATAATTTATAGGGCTATTGATGAGATTGATGGTGAGTTGACTCCTATGAAAGAGCATATTAAAGAAGATGTTGCTTTGTTGTTTTCTGATGCTGATGCTTTTGAGTTGAGTGGTATGATGGCTAATTTTAAGAGTCCTGCTAAAGCTAAAGTTGGGCAAGAAGCTCCTGAAAATATTGTTATTGAGCCGGGGCCAACTGAAATTTTGCCTGGGCCTGCTGTTGGAGAGTTTAGTGTTTTAGGAATTAAGGTTGCTGTTGAAGATGGTAAAATTGCTATTAAAACTAAGAAAGTTTTAGTTAAAAAAGGAGAAAAGATTACTGCTCAGCATACAGCTATAATGGATAAGTTAGATATTAAGCCGTTTAAGATTGGGTTTGAGCCTATTGCTGCTTATGATAGAGAAGAGAAAAAGATTTATGTTGGGATTAAAGTTGATAAAGAAGCTACTTTGGAAGAATTAAAAACTTCATTTGCAAAGGCGTTGGGATTTGCTGTTAATATTTGTTATGTGAATAAAGATACACTTCCATTTATATTAGGGAAGGCGGCTGCTCATGAGGCTGCTTTGAGTAAAATTATAGAAGAGAAGGGTGGAGCTAGTGGGGAGAAGAAAGATGAGGAAAAAGTTGAAGAGACTAAAGCTGAAGAAGCTAAGGAAGAAGTTGTAGAAGAAAAGAAAGATGATGCTGGAGAAAAGAAAGATGAAGGAGAAGGAAAATGATTGGAATATTAAAAGATTGGTTATCAGAAAGAATGAGAAGAAAAAGTGCTGAAACCGAGTTGTGGAATATAGTTGATGAAGGAATAAACAATCCCCCAGAAGCAAATGGAGAAAGGTTTGGATATTTACTAGTTACATATTTGCGGGCTAAGAGGGTTGCGGAAGAAAAAGGAATAAGTTTAAGAAAGACAGGGGTTGTTAGTGTAACTCGTGCTTTGGATTATGCTATAGATGCTACAATTAATAATGGGATTTTCCAAGCTGCTCAAAGAGCTCAAGAAAAATATGCTCAAGAAGTAAATTCTGGAGAAACAAAATAAAATGGAATATATGTATGCGGCTTTGTTGTTGCACAAACTAGGAAAGCCAGTTGATGAGGCAAACTTGACAAAAGTTGTTTCTGGAGCTGGAGCTGAAGTTGATGAGTCGAAAGTTAAGACTTTGGTTGCTAGTTTAGATGGTGTTGATATCGACGCTGAATTAGCAAATGCTAGTGTAGTTGCTGCTGCTCCTGTTGTTGGGGCAGAAGGCGGAGATAACAAAGCTGAAGAAAAGAAAGAAGAAAAAGCTGAAGAAGCTGCAGAAGGATTAAGCTCTCTATTTGGTTAGTTATTATTAATTTTAATACTGATTAGAGAGTCCTGATGTAGTTTTGACTGTTTCTGTAGTTGTGATTCAATATAATAATGTTTAAATAAACTAGATACATAAAAGATTTATGGCTGGAGATACTTATTTGCCTGTAGGAATAACTCATTATACTTGTCCTAGGTGTTGGGCAGATGTAGGCACAGATAGAGACAGAGCATCAGAGCATGTTGAAATGCCTTCAAATGAATTGCCTGAAAGATTTGTTTTTATGCAAGAACGATCTGAAAGACCTTATAGGATAATTGTTGGTGTTTCATTTGCTCCACAAGATCATTCTGCTTCTCATTTTGAAGCTAGATTAGCTGCTCCTTCTGATACTGTAGAATATGCTATGAAAGCTGCAGCAGATATTAGGAGGGAATTGGGAGGGGGTAGTTTAAGGATATTAACAGTTAGTGAATTGATAAGTTTCCAAAAAAATTATGCAGAGAAATTGGCTGAATTAAGGAGTGAAAAGAGTCCATGTGGATTAATATTAGGAGAAGGTGAGTTGGTTAGGACCACGGATCAAATTGATTGTTTGGTTCCTAGAGCTGGTTCTTAAACTGTTTCTATAGTTGTGATTCAATATAATAATGTTTAAATATGGTTGAATTATGAAATGTATTAAGATGGCAGAGGGATTAGAGATAAACTCTGAGGCTGAAGAAGCTCATAGGCGGGGATTAGTTCACGAATCTTTGGAAGTAATTAGTGCTTACAAGTGCAGAGTATGTAATACTGTTTTTCCTCATTATGATTTATCGCAAGCAAATGAACATGCTGATCGGCCAAGTGATAGATTAAGTGAAGGGTTGGTTTTTTTAACGGGAAATCAAGCACATCAGTTCTACCACGTAATTATTGGGACTCAGCATCATGATAACATGCATAATGCTACTCATGATCTGGCTGTTCTTTTTACTTTAGAGGATGGTAGAACGATAATAACCTTTAGTGAAGATAGCGCTGCTAAAATAAGAGATACATATACTACTGGATTGGCTCCAATATTGGGAGAAATGGAATTTGAAGAATTCCAGAGAACTTATGAAGGTGAATTAAAAAAACTTAGAGAAGGTTATTATCCACAAAGAAGATTAGAAGGTAAATTGTTGAGAACAATTCCTGAAGTTGAAGCATTAGTTGCAGAGGCTGCAACTGATTAATTATTCTTTTGATAAGATTTAAAAGGTAAAATTAATTCAATTAATTAGGCCACCATCGCATCTTGAAATTGAAAATTTCAATCTCATTCAAAATCCATAAAAGATTTTGAAGATAATGGTATTGCATCTGGCTTGATTCAATCAAAAACTTTAAAACCAAACTCTATCTATAATTATTAGGCCA